>NZ_JBHWHH010000132.1:0-20791 GCF_042732555.1 Nocardia sp. NPDC059764 | reverse complement strand
TGTGAAATGTTTACTAGTCAGTAGCTTGGGGGAGTTTTTCGAAACTCTGGACATGGGACCAGTTACACCTGTTTACTTACTCCCCGTGTGGAGTCCACCACTCCGAGTCGTCCGCAGCGCTCGGTAAGTATGGATCGGTCCCGGAGGATCTCGGGACATCTTGGAGGAGAAAAATGTTCCGCAATCGCCGCGCGGCCGCAATCGCGACCTCTACCGCAATGGTTTTCGCTGGTATGGGCATGACCGCGCTGGAGACCGGTGTCGCTGCCGCCGATGGCACCTGCGCCATCAGCTCGCACGCCGAGAAGAACGACATCAGCACCGTCGGCATCACCATGACCTACGACAAGTCGGTCAACGGTGACTCGATCGGCGTCGGCACCACCGCGACGTACAAGATCGTCGTCGGCACCACGGGCATCGGCAACCCGTACGTCAACACCATCACCGACTACCCGCCGGCCGGCTTCGGCGCGCCGCTCGAGGCCAGCGTCACCGCCTACCACCTGGCCGGTGGCCAGCGCACCGAGGCGGTCACCCCCGAGCCCAACGGCGGCGGCTGGAAGGTCACCAACCCGGGCTGGTTCGTGAACTCCGGTAACCCGGTCACCTACACCATCACCTACCGGGTGCCCACCAACCTCTCCGGTGGTCAGCAGGTCACCAGCGGTGGCATCGGCGTCGCCGGCACCGTCGGCGTCAGCAACAGCCTGCCGAACCTGACCGCGTGCTTCACCGCCCGTCCGAACACCGTCGGCGAGTCCGCCCTCGGCAGCCTGAACAACAACGGCCTGGGTTCCTCGGACGGTCAGACCAGCTCGACCGGTTCGTTCTCCGACATCATCTCGGACGCGATCCGCAAGTACATCGGCAGCTGATCCCCGACCGGGCCGATTCGATCGATAGGAACACCCGTACCGATGCGCACCCGTAAGTCACCGGCACTCACCGCGATTGCGGGCCTGGCGTTCTCGCTGGCCCTCACGTTGTCGCCGGAGGCCATCGGTACGGCCACGGCCGATCCCGCGAATTCCGCGGAATCCCATCTCGTTTCGATCGATCGGCCCGGACAGCGGCAGGAAGAGTTCAAGGTCTATTCGGCCGCCATGGCCCGGGAGATCACGCTCCAGGTCCTCACCGCATTCGACAACAGCGTGCCGCGACCGACGCTGTATCTGTTGAATGGCGCGGGCGGCGGCGAGGACGCTGCGACCTGGTATCGGCAAACCGATATCGTCAGTTTCTTCTCCGACAAGAACGTGAATGTGGTATCGCCGGTCGGCGGTAAATTCTCGTATTACACCGACTGGCAACAGGATGACCCGGCGATCGGCCGCCAGAAGTGGGAAACCTTCCTGACCGCCGAACTGCCGCCCATTATCGACAAGGCGCTGAACACCTCCGGCGCGAACGCCATCGCGGGCGTCTCCATGTCCGCGACCTCCGCGTTGAACATGGCCATCCTCGCGCCCGATCGCTACCGCGCGGTCGCCGCCTACAGCGGCTGCGCCTCCACCGCCGATGACAACAGCCGCAAGTACATTCAGATGGTGCTCGACCGCGGTGACGCCGACTCCCGCAATATGTGGGGTCCGCCCGGCGACCCGGACTGGGCCCGGCACGACGCGGTGATCAATGCCGAGAAGCTGCGCGGCAAGGCGCTGTTCATCTCCAACTCCACCGGATTGCCCGGTCCGATGGACACCCTGGACTCGCCGTCGATCGGCGGTCGCCCGGCGACGCTGGCCAACCAGATCATCCTGGGCGGGCTGATCGAGGCCGCGACCAACGGGTGCACGCATCAGCTCGCCGACCGGCTGGGCGCGCTCGGCATCCCGGCGCAGGTCGAATTCCGGCCCTCCGGAACGCATTCCTGGCGGTACTGGGAGGACGCGCTGCACCGCTCCTGGCCGATGCTCGAGGCCGCGCTTCAGGGCTGATCCGCCGGGTTTGCCGGATGTTGCTGCGCCGGTGAATGTTCGGCCGGAATCGGACGTCTTCGCCCGCTCGCCTGGCACTGCTGACTAGGCCCCTTTATGCTTGTCGGCGGTGTGTCGCTGATCTCGTCGACCAGTTTGTTCTGGCGAACTCATACGGGGCGGTTACCTGGGTTAACCCGGAGTGCACCGGAGTGTCATCCGGCGACCGCACCATGATCGGGAATGCGGGACGCGTGAGATGTCCCGGCACAAGCGTGAACTGGAGCAAGGGTGCGGTTGAAGAATATTGTCGCGGCTGCGGGCGCAGCGGCGAGCGTGCTCATGTCGGGAATCGTCCTGGGCAGCGGTCCCGTTTCGGCGGACCCGGGTTGCCCGCGTCTCTACACGGTTGCCGTCCCCGGCACCTGGGAGACCGGCCACGACAAGGACCCCAAGCCCGGCATGCTGGCCACGGTGACCAATGGTCTACCCGGTGATGTCGACTACGTGACCTACGCGGCGACCGCCTTCCCGTGGGAGGGCGACATCTACGCCGCCTCCAAGAAGGAAGCCGTCGACAACGCCCGCGGTCTGGTCCAGGCCATGGCCGCGCGGTGCGCGGGCACCAAGATCGCCATCACCGGCTACAGCCAGGGTGCCGACGCCGCAGGCGATCTCGCCGCCGAGATCGGCAGCGGCCACGGCGTGGTGCCGCCGGATCGCGTCGCGGCCGTCGCGCTGATCTCCGACCCGCGGCGTTCGCCCACCGACGCCCAGATCGGTCCGTTCGCCCCGGGCGCGGGCGCGGGCGGGCCGCGCGCCGGCGGCTTCGGTTGGGTCAGCGACAAGGTGCGCACCGTGTGCGCCCTCGGCGACCTGTACTGCTCCACCGAGGAGACCGACTTCGTCACCCGCTTCGCCGGCTTCCTGGCGCAGGCGACGAACCCGAACAACTTCAACCCGTGGCAGACCCAGCTCGAGTTCGGGTCGATCCTCAATGACCTGATGGCCCAGGGTGGTTTCGGCACCCTGCAGGCGCAGCTGGCCGAGGGCGCCGACAGCGAGTACGCGCACCAGCTCGAGCAGTTCTACCGCAGCGGCAAGCACACCAGCTACGGCAGCTACGGCGTCGGCGGCGGCCAGACCGCGCTGACCTGGATGCACAACTGGATCGCGACCAACGCCTGATCCTCGGGTGAGAGGTGCTGCGCCTCAGGACCGCACCGCATCGAAAAGGCCGCTCCCATTCCGGGAGCGGCCTTTTCGGCTGCTTGGGGATCCAGCCGAAGGAGCCGGCTGAGCGTTGGGCAGGGGCCGGTCAGGGCAGGGCGCGTTGCGCGCGCGGCAGCAGGTCCCAGACGTGCCCGTTCTCATTGACGGTGGCGGCGGTGCGGCCACCGGTGCGCGAGTACAGGATTCGGGTGATCGAGCAGTAGTCGATCGGGAAGGTGAGCGGCCGCGCCAGTCCGAGCACGTCCTGCAGCAGCACGTTGATCACGCCGCCGTGCGCGAAGACGACCACGGTGTCGGCGGGCGCGGCGGCCGCCACGATGGCGGTGACGCTGTCGCGCACCCGGGCGACGAACGCATCCCCGTCGATCTGCTCGGGCAGATGCCCGGCCTTGATCCGCTCGTAGGTCTCCTGGAAGTCCCGCTGCGCGTCCTCGATGGGGATGTACATCGGCAGCTCGCGGTCGTATTCGGCGAGCCCGTCCACGATGTCGATGTCGAGCCCGAGCTTCTCCGCGGTGGGCCGCGCGGTCTCGCGGGCCCGCAACTGCGGGCTGCTGACCACCCGCGCGATCCGGTGCTGGGCGAGTGCGGCCGGAACCCGGCCCGCCTGCTCGATACCGAGCGCGGTGAGATCCGGGTCGGCGTGGCCGGATTCGGCCTGGACGCGCTGCGGCTGGGCGTGGCGGACGAGGATCAACTGCACACCCCCCACTCTGCCGCACCCGGCCCGCAGCGCACCCCGGGGGTGCCGGGGGTCAGCCCTTCTTGCGGCGCATCAGGTAGACGATGCCCAGGATCAGGATCACGATGCCGATGCAGCAGACGCCCAGGAAGCCCCAGAAGCTCATGCCGCGCTTGCTGCTGGAGCGGCGGGCGGCGGTGTTCTCGAGGGCGGCGTTCCAGGTGTCGGGGTGGGTCCACACGTGGTGGTCCAGCAGTGTCGCCTGGGTCATGAGATCTAGGTAATGCATGGAGTCCCCAATCGGTGTGGCCGGTGGCCCTCCCGGGCCGACTCCCAGATTAACCGGGGAGACGGCCGCGGGAATCAGGGTTTACCCCGGTCCTGCCGGGTTCAGCTGCCCGCGCCGCGCGGTTTCACCAGCGGGAAGGGCAGGGTTTCGCGGATGCTGCGGCCGATCAGCAGCATGACCACCCGGTCCACGCCGACGCCGAGGCCACCGGTGGGCGGCATGGCGTGTTCGAGGGCCTGCAGGAAGTCCTCGTCGAGTTCCATGGCCTCCGGGTCGCCGCCGGCGGCCAGCATGGACTGTTCGGTGAGGCGGCGGCGCTGTTCCACCGGATCGGTCAATTCGCTGTAGGCGGTAGCCAATTCGACGCCCCAGGCGACCAGGTCCCAGCGTTCGGTGACACCGGCGATGTGCCGGTGCGCGCGGGTGAGCGGGGACACGGAGGTGGGGAAGTCGATGTAGAAGGTGGGGTTCTGGGTGGTGGCCTCCACCAGGTGCTCGTACATCTCGAGCACGAGTTGCCCGGCGTCCCAGCCCAGTTGGAACGGGACGCCCGCCTTCTCGCAGAGCAGCCGCAGGCGTTCGGCGTCGGTGTCGGGGGTGATGGTCTCGCCGAGCGCTTCGGACACGGCCCCGTGCACGGTCTTGACGGTCCAGTCGCCGGAGATGTCGACCTCGGTGAGCACGCCGTCGGGTCCGGGCCGCAACGCCACCATCCCGCCGTTGGCGGCGACCGCGGCGGCCTGGATGAGCTGGCGGCAGGCGTGCATCATGCGTTCGTAATCGCTGTGCGCCTCATAGGCTTCCAGGATCGTGAACTCGGGGTTGTGGCTGTAGTCGACGCCCTCGTTGCGGAAGACGCGGCCCAGTTCGAACACCTTCTCCATGCCGCCCACGCACAGCCGCTTGAGGTACAGCTCGGGTGCGATGCGCAGGTACAGGTCGAGGTCGTAGGCATTGATGTGGGTGGTGAAGGGCAGCGCGTTGGCGCCGCCGTGCACCTGCTGCAGCACCGGGGTCTCGACCTCGAGGAAGCCCCAGCCGTGCAGGCTGTCGCGCAGGGACCGCACCACCGCGCTGCGCTTGGTCATCACCTCGCGGATGTCGGTGTTGATGGCCATGTCGACGTAGCGCTGCCGCACCCGGGCTTCCGGATCGGAGAGACCTTTCCACTTGTCGGGCAGCGGGTGCAGGCATTTGCCGATCATCCGCCAGTCCTGCGCGAGCAGGGACAGTTCGCCGCGGCGGCTGCGGCCCAGCTGGCCGCTCACCTCGATCAGGTCGCCCAGGTCGAAGAACTGGGTGAACGATTCGCTGCGGTCCGCGCCCACCCGGCCGCGGTCGATGAGCAGCTGGATGTCGCCGGACCAGTCGCGCAGCACGGCGAAGATGACGCCGCCGTAGTCGCGAATCCGCAAGAGCCGCCCGCAGACTCGCACCGTGGTGCCTTGCGGGCAGCCGCGGGCCGCGGCCACGGTGTGGGTCGGCGGATAGGCGACCGGGTAGGCCTCGACACCGGAGTCCTGGAGTTTGGCCAGCTTGTCCATCCGCACCCGCACCTGTTCGGGGCGGCGCTGGCCGTTCTCCTCGAGTTCCTCGGGCGGCAGGTCGGGCGGGCTGCCGTCGGCGTGCAGGCCGGTGACGCCGGCGGGCACCGAGGGCCGCAGACCGGTGTGGGCGGAGGCGTCGTGTTCGCGGCCGAAGCGGGGCAGGAAGCCCTCGGCGAGCGCGCTGGCGGTGGCGACCCGCAGCAGGTGGCGGCGTTCCTCGAACATGGAGAACCGCGGCACCCATTCGGGCTGGTACTTCACATTGGAGCGGTAGAGCGCCTCGAGCTGGTACCAGCGCGAGAAGAACATGAGCACGCCGCGCCACAGCCGCAGCACCGGTCCGGCGCCGATCCGGCCGCCCTCCTCGAAGACCGCGCGGAAGACCGCAAAGTTCAACGAGATCCGGGTGATGCCGTACTGGTCGGAGGTGAGGGCGAGCCGCGAGATCATCAGTTCCATCAGCCCGTTGGGGCCGGTGCGGTCGCGGCGCATGAGGTCGAGGGAGACGCCGGTGCGGCCCCACGGCACGAACGACAGCATGCCGAGCACCTGCCCGTTGGGCGCGACCGCCTCGGCGAGCAGGCAGTCGCCGTCGAGCGGGTCGCCGAGCCGGTCCAGGGCCATGGAGAAGCCGCGTTCGGTCTCGGTGTCGCGCCATTCGTTGGCGCGCCGCATGACGTCGTGCATCTCCTCGGGGGAGATCTCCTTGTGGCGGCGCACCCGCACCGTGATGCCTTGTTTGGCAAGACGATTGGCGGCCTGCCGGACCGGCTTCATATCGGGTCCGGCGAGGGAGAAAGTACGGGTCTCGAGGATGGCCTCGTCGCCCAGGCGCAGCGCGGACAGACCGGCCCGTCGATAGGCGGTGGCGCCGAGCTCGCCGGCGCCCATCACCGCGGGGGCCCAGCCGTACTGGTCGGCGAGCCGGAGCCAGGCGTCGATGGCGTGCGGCCACGCCTCCTTCGGCCCGATCGGGTCGCCGGAGGCCAGGCAGACGCCGAGCTCGACGCGGTAGGTGATGGCGGCCTTGCCGCTCGGCGCGAACACCACGGCCTTGTCGCGGCGGGTGGCGAAGTAGCCGAGCGAGTCCTCGACGTCGGAGCGTTCGATGAGCCCGCGCAGCGCGGATTCGTCGAGTCCGGTGAGCGCGTTGGAGGAGCGCTGCGACCGGAACAGGGTGATCACCGCGCCCAGCAGCGCGATGGCGCCGAACAGGCCGAGCAGCAGGTTCACCGGATGCGGCGGATGCCCGTCGAAGTCCTCGTTGGAGACCAGGATGGTGGCCGTCACCCGCGACACCGCCCACAGCGCGCGCTCGGTGTGGTCGGGCAGGCTGCCGGGGAACAGTTCGACCAGGCCCCATCCGGCGAGGCTGCCCACGGCCAGTCCGCCCGCGAGCACGCCCAGTGCCCGCCACACCGCGCCCTGCTGCACGTGGGTGTAGAACTCCGACCAGGACGCGATCAGGACGCCGATCACCGCGATGTGGATGATCAACGCCACCAGGGCGTTGATGTCGCCCTCGGAGGCGAAGTCGAGGGCGTTGGCGAGCGCGAAGGCCGCCATGTAGCCGACCAGCAGCCACCAGGCGATGCGTTTGCGGCTGGCGGTCGCGCCCGCCAGCAGGCCGATGACCAGGGCCCACACCAGCGAGGTGTCGGGCGCGTCGAAGTAGTAGGTGTCGACGAAGTGGCGCAGGTGCGTGGTCAGGTAGCGCAGCCCGGGCGAGATGCTCCAGGCGAAGCAGAGGACCGAGAAGATGCCGAGCGCGGTGCCGGCGAGGTGCGGCAGCTCCCGCAACCGGCCGTGCCCGCGGTGCGGCACCTCCGGGGACCGCGGCTCCGGTCTGTGGTCGGAGTCGGGGTGCGGCCGGTCCTGCGTGGAAGTCACCGCACCAGTGTGAATGTTGCCCGTACCCATGTGCACTCAGAACCCGGTTCGTGTCTCGTCGCCGCGGTGCGGCTGGTGGCGGAAACCGCGGTGCGGCGGGTGGCGGAAACCGCGGTGCGGCCGGTGGCGGTTACCACCGCGGGGCGGCCGGTGGCGGGGGCGCGGTTTGGTCTCGCGGCGGCCGCGGGTGAGGATGTACCCATGTCGGATACATTCGATGTCCCGATCGAGGACGAGGTCATTCGACTCGGCCAGTTCCTGAAGCTGGCGAACCTCATCGATTCGGGTTCGGAAGCCAAGACCGTTATCGCCCAGGGCCTGGTACGTGTCAACGACGAGGTGGAGCTGCGCCGCGGACGGCAGCTACACGCCGGGGATGTGGTGGCGTTGGCCGGGCACAAGGCTCGGGTCACCAGCGGCTGAAGGCACACGGGTTCCCATTGTCGGGGGTTCCGGGCTTCAGCCGCTGAGAGCTTCCCGAGAGTCGGCCTAGTCTTCGCTGCGAACCACGACGCCGTCATGGTCGCTGTAGAGCATGTCGCCGGGGACGAAGCTGACGCCGCCGAATTCGACCGTGACGTCCTTCTCGGCGTTGCCCTCCTTCTGGGTGCTCTTGCGCGGGTTGGTGCCGAGCGCCTTGATGCCGATGGGCATGGTGCGCAGCACGGCGGAGTCCCGGACCGCGCCGTTGATGACGACGCCAGCCCAGCCGTTGTCCACGCCGCGGCCCGCGATGATGTCGCCGACCAGCGCGGTGTGGATGCTGCCGCCGCCGTCGACGACCAGCACGCGGCCCGCGCCGGGCTCGCCGAGGGTCTGCTTGACCAGCAGGTTGTCCTGGAAGGTCTTGATGGTCACGATGCGGCCGGCGAAGGTCTCGCGGCCACCGAACTGAATGAACTGGGTGTCGCAGCTTCGGATCTCGGGGCCGATCTCGTCGGCTAGGTCGGCGGTTGCCACTACGTTCGTTGATTCGGTCACGAGAACTATCTTGTCAGGGCGAATATCCGCAAGTCACGGGCGGTGCGATTGCGGTAGGCGGTGTACGCCTCGGTGGTCTCCTCGAAGCGTTCGAAGATCACCCGCTGGTGGTCCTCGTCGGTGACCAGGGCGGCGGTGACGGGCAGGTGCTGGCCGGCGATGGCGACCTCGGCGGCCGGGTTGGCGAGCAGGTTCGCGGTCCAGGCGGGGTGGTGGGCCTGGCCGAAGTTGGAGCCGATCACGTACAGGGTGTCGCCGTCGTGCACGTAGAGCAGCGGGGTGGTGCGGGGCGCGCCGGACTTGCGGCCGACGGTGGTGAGCAGGATGACGGGCGCGCCGATCGGGCCCAGGACGGTGTATTTGCCGCCGCTGCGTTCGATCACCCGGCGATCGAGCGGGGTCAGCTTGCGGATGACCAGTGATCCGAGCTTGGTGGCGGCGAACGGGCTGGCCAGCCGGGACAGCAGATTGGTACGGGAACCCCAGATCCGTTCCGGGAACTGCTCACTCATACCGCGACAATAGTGCTCCGTGACCGGCCGTGCCGGGGCTCCGGTCGGCTGCCCCCGGGCCGGGGGTGATGCGCTTCGCGCTCGCTCCGCGATCTATCTACAGGAATGAATCAACCGCTCAGTCGGATTCTCGGGCGCATACTGGCGACCACCCGGTGAATCCAGGTCGGGGGAGGCATGTACGTGGAACCGGTGATCGACTCCGATGGCGTCGACGAGATCCGATCTCTGCTGGCGTCGACCATCGCCCGGTTCCAGGCCGCCTGGGAAGCCGCGGGCGCCCCGCCGAACCTGGTGGAATTCCTGCCCCGCGCACCGCAACTGCGTCGTGTCGCGTTGATCGAACTGATCAAGGTGGACCTCGAATACCGCTGGATCCGCTACGACTTCCCCAAACGCCTGGCCGAATACCGCGGCGAGTTCGACGAATTGCGCTCCGGCCCACTGCCCCCGGACCTGGCCTACGAGGAGTTCCACGCGCTCGAGCGCTCCGGCGTCGCCCTCGACATCAGCTGCTACCCGACCGAGGCCGCCCCCACCGAATGGGCCGAGCACGACTACCGCAGCACCCTGATCGCCCGCCCGCAGGCCCAGCACGCGCTGGAGGGCATCGAGGTCGGCGACCGGATCGACGATTTCGATCTGCTGGTGGAATTGGGCGCGGGCGCATTCGCCCGGGTGTTCCTGGCCCGGCAGCGATCCATGCAACGCCTGGTGGCGGTGAAGATCTCGCAGAATCACGGCACCGAGTCCGAGACCCTGGCCCAGCTCGACCACGAGCACATCGTGCGTGTCTTCGATCAGCGGCTGCTGGCCGACCGGGAACTGAAACTGCTCTACATGCAGTACCTTCCGGGCGGCACGCTGTCGAAGGTGCTGGGGCTGGTGCGTTCCCGGGAACCGGCCGAACGGAACGGCGGCATCCTGCTGGAGGCCGTCAACGCGGCCATGCGCGACAAGGGCGGCCTGGTGCCCGGCGAATCCGCCACGCGCACCGAGCACGCGGCGCGGACCTGGCCGGAAACCGTTGCGTGGCTGGGCGCCCGGCTGGCCCGCGCGCTGGACTACTCCTCCGCCAACGGCGTCTTGCACCGGGACATCAAGCCCGCCAACGTGCTGCTCACCGCGGACGGCAGCCCGAAGCTGGCGGACTTCAACATCAGTTTCAGCACCCACGTGGCGGGCGCGAGTCCGCTGGCCTACTTCGGCGGCTCCCTGGCCTACATGTCCCCGGAACAGCTGGCCGCCTGCCATCCGCACCTGCCGGAGACGGCCGAGGCGCTCGACGGGCGCAGCGATGTCTACGCCCTCGGGGTGGTGCTGTGGGAACTGCTCACCGGCCGCCGCCCCTTCGACGACGAGACCCGCGCGGGCGATTCGGAGTCCTCGCTCGAGCGCATGCTGCGACTGCGCCGCCACGAGGTGGATCCGGTCCATCTCGAGGAGTTGCCGCCCGACTGCCCGGCGACCCTGCGCCGGGTGCTGCTGAAATGCCTGGCCCCCGACCGCGAGAACCGCTGGGCGGACGGCGCGGCCCTGGCCCAGCAGCTGGAGCTGTGCCTGGACGAGCGGGCCCGCGATCTGGTGGATCCGCCCGAGCGCAGCTGGCGGGCCCGGGTCGGTCCGTGGTCGCTGCTGGCATTGATCACGGTGGCCAGCCTGGTCGGCGACGCGCTCGGCATGGCGTACGCGAATCTGCACAACCATCCGCTGTGGGCGCTCTGGTTCACGCCCGAGGAGCGGGCGCGGTTGCAGGTGGTCGGCAATGCGCTGGTATTGATCTCGACGCCCGCGGCCATCGCGGTCACCAACTACCTGTGCCGCCGGGCCTTCATCGTGTGGCGTGGTCTGCGCCGGGGCCGCACCTACGATTCCGCGGCCCTGTCGCTGGCCCGCCGGGACACGTTGAAGAACGGTGACCGGGTGGCCTTGCTGGCCTTCGCGTGGTGGGTGCTGGCGGCCGTGGTGTCGGCGGTGTCGCTGGCCGTCCTCACCGACCTGTCGCCGGGCCGGATCGCGAATCTGGTCGCGACCCTGCTGGTTTCGGGTGCGATCGCGGTCGCCTACCCGTTCTTCGTGGTGACCTTCTTCATCGTGCGCTGTTTCTATCCGCGGCTGCTCACCCACGGCGAGACGGCCGAGGATCGGGACGCGCTGCGCGCGCTGGGCCGCCGCTGCACCCGCTATCTGGCGGTGGCCGTGGCGATTCCGCTGGTCGGGGTGATCGCCAGCCTGATGTTCCTCGACACGGGGGAGGTGGCGCTGGTGCTGGTCCCGATCTACGGCCTGTGTGTGGCGGGCGTGCTCGGCTTCCTCGGCGACTACTGGCTGTTCCGTCAGACCGAGGCCGACCTGCTGGCCTTCGAGCGAGCGGTCAGCTGAAGTAGATCCACCCGAAGACCAGCATCCACATCGCGCCCACCGCGAGCCCCGCGATCGCGAATCCCCGATCGTCGCGGCGTTCGGGTTCGACGGTGAGCGCGACCAGGCCCAGCACCACCGCCGGAACCGCGGTGAATCCGCACAGGAATCCGAACACTCCGAGCACGAACGCGGCGATCCCCATCCCCTTCGACCGCGCGGGCCGCGGCGTATAGGGCGCGTAATACGCGGGATATCGCATCGGGGTGACCGGTTGCCACGGCAATCCGCTCATCACCCGGTCGATTTCCCCGCAGGTCCGCGCGGTGAGCGCGTGCCCGATGCGTTCGGACAATTCCTCGACCGTGATCCGCCCGGCCTGAAAACTCTGCTTCAGCGCCTCGATCGCGTGTTCCCGATCGGCATCACTCGCCAGGAATTGCGGTGCCGCCCATTGAGGTTCCATCTGGTTCTCCATCGAACCCGAAGCCGATTATCACTGCTTTCGAGCGTATTCCTCGCGGCGGTCGGGGGGTTCGAATCGAGACCGGGGACACAGGGTCAGGCGCGGCCGTGGCGCTGTTCGTAGGCGGTGCGGTCGGCGGCCTCGCGGGCGCGGCGGTCGGCGTCGGCCAGGGCGGGGTCCAGGCCGTTCTTGATGAGCCGATTGCGGCGGAAGACGTAGGTGAGGGCCGCGGTGAAGTAGATCAGCGGCAGATACAGCAGGGCCATCATGGCCAGGCCCATCCACAGCGGGCCGGGGATGAGCAGGAACAGGCACAGCACCGGGATGATCGGGATCAGGATCCGCAGCAGGTAGCGGCGGGTGGCGCCGGGTCCGGTGAGGTCGCGCAGCACCCAGTCCCGCATGGACGGCGGGAGGGGCCGGCCGCAGATGTAACCGAGGCGCTGCAGCGGGCTGGGGGTGGTGCGTTCGGACATGCGCCCAGGATCCCTCAGGGGGCGGGCGGCGGACAACCGCGGGGGGTCGGCGGCTCTGACGACCCGTGGACTGGATCAGGCGTTGGTGCGGTCCGGCTCGGCGTCGGCGCGCTCGGCGTGGAAGGCCGAGACCTGGCTGACCAGGTTGCCGGTGGAGCTCTTCACCGCGAGCTTCACGAAGGGCTCGATGGTCTTGCCGAGGATCTTGCCCGCCAGGCCGCCGGGAACCCGGTAGTCGACGATGGCGTCGATGGTGCAGGATTCGGCGCCCTTGTCGTGGAACAGGAAGGTGGATTCGATTTCGAAGCCCTTGATGGATTTCACCGCGATGGCGTATCCGGGCTCGTGCCGCACGATCTTGATGGTGGAGTGCAGCGCGATCGGCCCGAGCTGAATGGTGCCGTCGAAGGTGGCGTCCACGCCCTCGATCTGTTCGGTCAGCGGCGTGAAGGCGCTGATCTCATTGATGAATTTCGGCAGGTGCCGGTAATCGTTGACATAGGCGAAGGCGGATTCGGCCGAGGCGGCGCAATCCGCGACGATCTTGACTTCTGTCATGGGCGCAACTGTAACGTGTTCTAGTTTTTGTCGCAGGGGTTGTGATGCATGCCATCTATCACGCGGTCACTGCCAGCGTCGCGGCCAACCCGAACACTAGCGCCATCACCAGCACTTCCACAATCGCGCGCCGCAGCGACTGCTCCGCCGTCATCCGGTGATCGGCGGCCTTCGGCACCCAGCCGCGCCGCCACCACCAGCCCAGCCCGATCAGCACCGCCACCAGCACCGTCTTCGCCAGCAGGATCCGCCCGTACCCGGTGGTCACCAGGGGACTCACCCCGCCGATCCGCACCAGCCCGTTCACCAGCCCGGTGACGGCCACCGTGACCACCAGCGGCAGCGCCCAATTCGAGTATTTCGGCAGCAGCGTCGCCCATTCGCCGCGGGTGCGCACGGTCAGCGCCAGCGCCAGCAGCAGTCCGAACCAGGCCGCCGCGGCCAGCGCGTGCACCGCCGCGAGCACCGACCCGAAGGTCTGCTGCGACATATGCCCGGTGATGGGCCGCAGCGCCAGCGTCACGGCGGTGAAGACCAGCACCAGATCCGCGGTGGCCCGATCCGGTCGCCGGAAACCGAAGGCGCTGTAGGCCGCCACCACCCCGGTCCCGATGAGCAGCGCGATCCCGATCTGCCCGCCGCTCACGTGCGCGAGATAGTCGCCGAACTGGGTCCCGCTCAGCCGCCGCGCCCGAATCCCTTGCACCTCCGCGGCTTCCAGCACGAGCATGGCGAATTCCATGACCGTCCACGCGGCGGCGGCCACGGTGAGCGCCCGCCAGTGCGGGGTCAACCGGTCCGAGAGCCGCGGCAACGCCGCCAGCCCCAGCACGGTCGCCCCCGCGCAGTCCGCGAGCACCCGGACCGGGGCCTCGGCCTGCACCGGATCCTCGGCGGCCAGCGCCCAGGCCAGCCCGGCCCCGGCCAGGGCGGCCGGAATGACCAGCAGCAGTAGCCATCTCGGTGAGCTGCCACCGCCGGTCGTCCCGCGCTCCCGGCGACGATCGATGCGGCCGGGCCGGTTCACGAGCGCCGCTTGCCCCGTCCACCGAACAGCGCGAAGGCCAGGCCGCCGCCGAACAATGCCACCGCGCACACGATGAAGATCCACAGCGGCACCCCGCCGTCGGAGCCGCCCGACTTGGCGCCGGCGTCCGACTTCGGGCCCGGAGTTCCGTTGCCCGCCTTGGTGAGCGTGAACGACCGGGTGCCGCTGACCGGGTGCCCGTCGGCGGAGGTGACCCGGTAGGCGATCTTGTACTCGCCCACCGGACCCAGTTCGCCGACCTCGACGCTGAGCGTCGCGCCGTCCACCTTCGGCTGCCCCTTCGACCACAGATTGCCGTCCGGCCCGGTGACCGTCATGGACGGGTAGGCGGGCTGCAGGCTCTCGTTGAAGGTGACGCTGACCGTCGCGGGGGAGGTGTCGATCTGCGCGCCGTTCTCCGGGGAGGAACCCACCACGGCCGAGTGCGCGCCCGCCACACCGCCGCCGAGCAACGCGAACAGGGCGACCAGCAGGCCGGTGATCAGACCGGCGACCTTGCGGCTCATGACCGCCGTCCCCGGATGACGCTGCCCAGGCCGAGCGCCGCGCCCAGCGCGCCGAGCGCCAGGCCGACGCCGCCGAGCCAGCGGGCGGTGTCGTCGGTCGCCTTGTCGCCCTTGTCCGCGTCGGCGGCGGGCGCGTCGTCATCGTGGCCGGTGCCCTTGGCGAGGGTGAGGGTGGGGGCCGGATGCTCGGGCTCGGTGCCGTCGGCGTTCGCGGGCTGGTTCCAGTCCACGACCTTGCCGTCGCTGTAGGTCTGGCTGGCGTTGAAGCTGACCTTCGCCTGCTCGGGCAGCGGTCCGAGGGAGACCGCGAAGCGCTGGAACTGCCCCGGCGCCACGCCCGGGTTGCCGGGATCGGCCGTCCAGGTGACCGATACGGCCTGGCCCTGCGC
This sequence comes from Nocardia sp. NPDC059764, assembly GCF_042732555.1. NCBI lineage: Bacteria > Bacillati > Actinomycetota > Actinomycetes > Mycobacteriales > Nocardiaceae > Nocardia > Nocardia sp. NPDC059764. The sequence continues at coordinate 5,934 of NZ_JBHWHH010000132.1, read as the reverse complement.
GTTCTTCTCGACCTTGGCGGTCCAGCCCGCGATCGGCTCGGTGCGCGCGCTCTTCAGATTCGGCAGCGTCACCGAAACCTTGGTGGTGGAAGCGGTATCGGACTCGGTCGGCACCCGGAAGGTCGCGACCGTGTAGCCCTTCTGGGTAGCGCCGGGAGCGTCGACCACCACGTGCGCGGCGGCGATGCCCGCGCCGGACAGCAGCAGCCCCGCGGCGGCCGCCGACGTGATCAGGGCACGCGAAAGAGAGGTGTTCATGGATGTATTGCCTTCTCTGACAATGGTTACGGGAAGCTGGGGAGCGGGGTTACGCCGTGACCGGGGGCGCGCGCGGTCCGGCCGCGCCCAGTGCGAGAAGGGTTTTCGAAGTGGGGGAGTGGTGCGCCGGGCGCAGCCGGGCGACCCGCGCGGGCGGCCCGGCGGGGCGGATGAGCGCCACCCGGACGGCCCGGGAGATCAGTTCGTAGAGCCGCTCGGCGACCAGGATCCCGAACGCGCAGACCAGGCCCGCGACCGCGTGCGCGAACACCATCGGCCCGTGCGCGGTGAATTCCATTGCCCGCGCGGCGTGCCCGTGCTGCACCAGGCCGCTCAGCGCGACGTGGCAGACGGGCTGGCCCGCCAGCATGAGCAGCGGCAGCGCGGCGGGCGGACGCAGCACGGCGGCGATCGCGCCGAGCGCTGCCGCCGCCAGCATCAGCAGCATCAGCCCGGAGGCGCCGGGGTAGCCGCCGCCCGCGAACCCGTGCGCGCCGACCGCCAGGGCGGCCATGGCCACCCCGGCCGATCCGCCGCGCACCGAGCTCATGGGTGACTCAGCGCACGCCGAGCCGGTTGAGCACGTCGGCCTCGATGCCGGAGAGCTCGTTGGAGATCGAGGCGTGCACCGCGCGGCGGCGCGGCACCGGCATCTGGGCGGCGGTGCGGACCGCCGCGGACAGGCTGTCGAGCCGGTCGCGGCTGGCGGCCACGAACTTCTTGGTCTCGGTGTCGGTGTGCTTGGCCTCGATCTCGGCCAGCGTCGACTCCACGGCCGCGATCCGGGCCTGCAGCTTGGCGCCCGGCCCGGCGAACTCGCCGAGCTGGTCCAGGCCGACACCGAGCTGCTGGGCGCGGCGGGTGTCGAGCTGCCCGCGCACGAAGGTGGCGCCGCGGTAGGCGAGCGGCGCCAGCACCGGCACCAGGATCCGGGCCACGCCCAGGTACTTGCGGATCGAGGCCGCGCTGAACGGGTCCCGTTCGGCGCGGGCGGCCACCTTCTCGGCGGCCTTCTCCTCGGCCTGCAGCTTCGCGATCTCGGCCTTGGCGACCTGCTGCTGCGTGCGCGCCTCGGCACGGTTGCGCTTGCGTTCGTTGCGCGCCCCGAGCTTGGCCTCCATGCCGGCCTTGTGCTTGAGGGCTTTCGCCTCGGCTCGGCGGCTGACCCGCTTCTTGCGCTTGGTGAACAACCCCATTGATGGCCTCCGTCATGCTGGTTCGCCATGGCAGTACAGGGCCGGGGGAAATGCCTGTCCGCCCATGAAACGCAGTGTGCGAATCACCCTAACGGGTGGGTTCCCGCCGGAGCGAGCGCCTGGCGGAAACAGGGCGGCCCGCCGACCCTGTCGGGGGATGAGGCCATACTGACTGGCGTGTATTCGGGCATCGGTGACCATGGCGAGCGGACGGCGTTCGTGGACGCGCGCGCGCTGATCGGGTGCCGGCACCGGCTTTTCCTGGACGCCACCCATCCGGGCGTGTTGACCGGAGTCGCCGAGGACGCCGGCGTGCAGCAGCGACGAGAAGCGGCGGCCGCGCACAGATCTCAGGTGCGCGACACGCTGGTCGCCGCGGCGCCCGAGAGCTGGACGGTGATCGATCCCAAGCAGCCCGCGACCGCGCGGGCCGCCGCCACCATGGCCGCCATGGCCGCGGGCGCCGACCGCATCTGGGGCGGGCTGCTGCCGCAGGAGGGCGACACCGGCCGTCGCGGCGGCTGCGAAATCCTGTGGCGCGACGCCGATCGCGGCGGATACCGCCCGGTCATCGTGGTGAACCACAAGGTGACCGACCCCCGTCAGCCCGACCCGGCCGACCACCACCCGGTGACCAGCGGCCTGTACGAGTGGAATCCCCAGGAGGACAGGCACGTCCGCACCCGGCCGCAGCCGCGGGACCTCCAGCGCCTCGCGCACCTGTACCGCATGCTGCAGCGGCACGGCCTGGCCAGCCCGGGCCTGACCGGCGGCGCCATCGGCTACCACTTCGACCGCATCCTGGTGCACGACCTGGCCCTGCTGCTGGACGACTACGACATCCGCTACGCCGACCGCATCGCGGTGGTGCGCGGCGAACTCCCCACCGTCCCTTCGAAAGTCCCCGAATGCCGTCAGTGCCCCTGGTGGGGCCGGGCCCCCGAGGAGGGCGGCCGCAGTTGTGAGCAGTGGCTGGCCGACCACCGTGACGTGAGCCTGGTGGCCCCGGGTTCGCGCGCCGAGGTGCTGCGCCGCCACGGCGTCGAGACCATCGACGAGCTGGCCGCCTGGAGCGGCGACGACCCCGACGACTGGCAGTACGAGCCGTTCACCGAGGCCGTGGTCACCGCCCGCGCCTGGGCGACGGGCGCGCCGCTGGTCCGCCGGGTGGACCGGGTGCGGGTGACCCGCGCCGACGTCGAGGTGGACGTGGACCTGGAGAGCTTCCAGGAGCACGGCGCCTACCTGTGGGGCACCCTGCTCGACGGCGTGTACCGCCCGTTCGTCACCTGGGATCCGCTGCCCACCGAGGACGAGGGCCGCTCCTTCGCGGAGTTCTGGACCTGGCTGATGGGCGTGCGCGCGCAGGCCGCCGCCGACGGTAAATCCTTTGCCGCCTACTGCTATTCGCGCACCGCCGAGGACAAGTGGCTCTACGAGTCGGCGCGCCGGTTCGCGGGCCGCCCCGGCGTCCCCACCGAGCGGGAGGTGCAGCGGTTCGTGGACGGGCCGCAGTGGGTGGACATGTTCCAGGCGGTGTCGGAGCAGTTCATCTGCCCGAACGGCAAGGGCCTCAAGAAGATCGCGCCGGTCGCGGGCTTCCACTGGCGTGACGCGGAGGCCGGCGGCGAGGCGTCGATGGCCTGGTACCGCCTGGCCGTCGCCTACGACGGCGGCGAACCGGACCTGTCGCAGCGCACCCGCATCTTCGAGTACAACGAGGACGACTGCCGCGCGACCCAGGTGCTGCGGGACTGGATGACCGACCGCGCGAACGCCGAGGTTCCCGCCATCGCCGACTTCGACCGTCGTAATATCGCGTCGTGACCGAACACGTCGAACACCTGGAGTTTCAGGCCGAGACCCATCAGCTGCTGGAGCTGATGATCCACTCGGTGTATTCGAACAAGGACACCTTCCTGCGGGAATTGGTCTCCAATGCCTCCGACGCGCTGGACAAGCTGCGCCTGGAGACCTTCCGCGACAAGGACCTGCACGCCGACACCTCGGATCTGCACATAGAGCTCGAGGTCGACCGCGACAACCGCGTGCTCACCGTACGCGACAACGGCATCGGCATGTCCCGCGCCGAGGTGGTGGACCTGATCGGCACCCTCGCCAAGTCGGGCACCGCCGCGCTGCGTCAGCAGCTGCTGGAGGCCAAGGCCGGCGACCAGCAGGCCGAGGAGCTGATCGGCCAGTTCGGCATCGGCTTCTACTCGACCTTCATGGTGGCCGACAAGGTCACCCTCACCACCCGCAAGGCGGGCGAAACCACCGGTACCCGTTGGGAATCGGAGGCCGGCAGCCCCACCTACACGATCGAGGAACTCGACACCGCCCCGCAGGGCACCGCGGTGTCGCTGCACCTGATGGCGTCCGACGAGGACGATCACCTCTTCGACTACACGCAGGAGTGGAAGCTCCGCGAAATCATCAAGAAGTACTCGGATTTCATCGCCTGGCCGGTCCGGATGGACGTCGAGCGCACCGTCATGGAGGGCGACGGCGAGGACAAGGTCGAGAAGACCATCGTCGAGACCCAGACCCTGAACTCCCAGAAGGCGTTGTGGACCCGCCCGCGCAGCGAGGTCACCGACGAGGAGTACACGGAGTTCTACAAGCACGTCGCCCACGCCTGGGACGATCCGCTCGAGATCATCCCGATGAAGGCCGAGGGCACCTTCGAATACCAAGCGCTGCTGTTCATTCCCTCGCACGCGCCGTTCGACCTGTTCACCCGCGAGCACAAGCGCGGCGTGCAGCTCTACGTGCGCCGGGTGTTCATCATGGACAACTGCGAAGAGCTGATGCCGGAGTATCTGCGCTTCGTGAAGGGCGTGGTCGACGCACAGGACCTGTCGCTCAATGTGTCCCGCGAGATCCTGCAGCAGGACCGCCAGATCCAGATGATCCGCAAGCGCCTGGTGAAGAAGGTGCTGTCCACGGTCAAGGATCTGAAGAACGCCGAGGACCAGGCCAAGTACCAGGAGTTCTGGCGCGAGTTCGGTCGGGTGCTCAAGGAGGGCCTGCTCTCCGACGCCGACAACCGCGAGACCATCCTGGGCGTCTCGTCGTTCGCGTCCACGCACTCCGAGAGCGAGCTGACCACGCTGGCCGGGTATGTCGAGCGCATGCCCGAGACCCAGTCGGCGATCTACTACATGACCGGCGAGTCCCGGCAGCAGATCGAGAACTCGCCGCACATGGAGGCGCTGCGGGCCAAGGGCCTCGAGGTGCTGGTGCTGACCGACCCGGTCGACGAGATGTGGGTCGGCTCGGTCACCGAGTTCGAGGGCAAGCCGATCGTCTCCATCGCCAAGGGCGAGGTCGACCTCGAGACCGAGGACGAGAAGAAGGCCTCCGAGCAGCTGCGCGAACAGCAGGAGAAGGACTTCTCCGGTGTGCTCGGCTGGCTCCAGCAGACCCTCGACGCGGAGGTCAAGGAGGTGCGCCTGACCAACCGGCTCACCACCTCCCCGGCCTGCATCGTCGGCGATGTGTTCGATTTCACGCCGATGCTGGAACGCATGTACCGCGCCTCCGGCCAGGAGCTGCCGCACAGCAAGCGCATCCTGGAACTGAACCCGGACCACGCTCTGGTGACGGGACTGCGCGACGCGTACGCGCAGGTGTCCGGCGACGAGGACAAGCCGCTCGCCCTCACCGAGACGGCCGAATTGCTCTACGGCACCGCGGTTCTCGCCGAGGGTGGGGAGTTGAAGGACCCGGCGCACTTCGCCCGGATCCTCGCCGATCGGCTCACCCGCACGCTCTGACCTGGCGCGCCGGATCGGGTCGTGGCGGCGTCGCCGCTACGTTCCCGATCCATAGCGAGCGGGAATCGGTCATGCTCAGCCGGGTCTGGATGTGACGGTGCGCATGCTCGGCGATTTCCGGGAACTCGCGGCGGGGGCGTACGTTGTATGTCTTGGTCGTAAGTTTTTCGTGTTCGTGTTTCAACATGCTCGCGCGGAACAGTGTGCGGGCGTTGCTTCACCTTGCCAGTCAAGTTGCAAGCCGCCTTCTGATCGACCCGGGTGTCGCAGCCGCGACGCCCACGCAATAAAAAGAAACACCTCGTCAGGAGAAGGTAATGGTTCAGGGCACCGTCAAGTGGTTCAACGCGGAGAAGGGCTACGGCTTCATCGCCCGCGAGGACGGCCCCGACGTTTTCGTCCACTACTCGGAGATCGAGGGCAACGGCTACCGTCAGCTCGAGGAGGGCCAGGCGGTCTCGTTCGAGATCACCGAGGGCAAGAAGGGCCCCCAGGCGGCCGCTGTTCGCCCGCACTAAGGGAGACTCCCCCGCCTCCCCGAGACTTCAGCGCCCGGCTGAGAGCCGTTGACCGCACTGTATGCGGGCCGGCGGCTGGGTGCCACACCGATTTTGGGGGTACCCCCGGAGTTGCCCGGAACCTTCCGAGATCAGTTCTCGCGGATTCGATAACAAGATTCAAGGCCCCGCACTGAATTCAGT
>NZ_JBHWHH010000131.1:0-20899 GCF_042732555.1 Nocardia sp. NPDC059764 | reverse complement strand
GCGTCGGAGGGCGCGATCGAGGGTACCCCACAAGTCACCGGACGGCGTTGCGCGTCTTTCGGTTCATCGCATTCGCCGGCGCTACTCGGTCAGGCGATCGGGCCGCGGGCCGCTTCGTAGGCCGCGCCGACCCGGTAGAGCCGGTCGTCGGCCAGGGCCGGGGCCATGATCTGCAGACCGACCGGCAGACCGTCGTCCGCGCTGAGCCCGGACGGCACCGACATGGCGCAGTGCCCGGCCAGGTTGGTCGGCAGCGTGCACAGGTCCGAGAGGTACATGGCCAGCGGGTCGTTGACCTTCTCGCCCAGCTTCCACGGGGTGAACGGGCTGGTCGGCGAGACCAGCACGTCGACGGTCTCGTAGGCCTTGTCGAAGTCCTGCGCGATCAGATTGCGGACCTTGTTGGCCTGGCCGTAGTAGGCCTCGTAGTAGCCCGAGGACAGCGCGTAGGTGCCGATCATGATGCGGCGCTTGACCTCCGGGCCCAGGCCGGCCTCACGGGTCATGGACATGACCTGCTCGGCCGAGTGGGTGCCGTCGTCGCCGACGCGCAGGCCGTACCGCATGGCGTCGAAGCGCGCCAGGTTCGACGACACCTCCGACGGCAGGATCAGATAGTAGGCGGGCAGCGCGTACTCGAAGTGCGGGCACGACACCTCGATCACCTCGGCGCCCAGCTCCTTGAGCTGCGCGACCGCGGCGTCGAAGGAGGCGAGGACGCCCGGCTGGTAGCTGTCGGAGTGAAGCTCGCGCACCACACCGACTTTCAGGCCCGACAGATCGCCCTTGGCGCCCTCGCGGGCGGCGGCGACCACCGGCGGCACCGGCACATTGCGGGAGGTGGAGTCACGCGGGTCGTACCCGGCGATGACCTCGTGCAGCAGCGCGGTGTCCAGCACGGTGCGACCGCACGGGCCGCCCTGGTCCAGCGAGGACGCGCAGGCGACCAGGCCGAAGCGGGACACGGTGCCGTAGGTCGGCTTGGTGCCGACGGTCGCGGTGACCGCGGCGGGCTGGCGGATCGAGCCGCCGGTGTCGGTGCCGATCGCCAGCGGAGCCTGGTAGGAGGCCAGCGCGGCGGCCGAGCCACCACCCGAACCACCCGGAATCCGTTCGGTGTCCCAGGGATTGCGGGTCGGGCCGTAGGCCGAGTTCTCGGTCGACGAACCCATGGCGAACTCGTCCATGTTCGTCTTGCCGAGGATCGGGATGCCCGCCTCGCGTAGCTTGGTGGTCAGCGTCGCGTCGTAGGGCGACACCCAGCCCTCGAGCATCTTCGACCCGCAGGTGGTCGGCATGTCGACGGTGGTGAAAACGTCCTTGAGCGCCAAGGGAACACCGGCCAGCGGCGAGGCCACGGTCCCGGCGGCGACCTGGCGGTCCACCTCGGCGGCGGTGACCAGCGCCTGCTCGCCCGCGACGTGCAGGAAGGCGTTGATCTCCCCGTCGACCTCGGCGATGCGGCGGATGTGGGCCTCGGTGACCTCGACCGAGGACACCTCGCGGGCGTGGATCTTGTCCGCGAGTTCCGCCGCGGACAGCTTGGTCAGGTCCGTCATTCGCCCTCTCCCAGAATCTGCGGAACCATGAACCGCTGCTCCTCGACGGCCGGGGCCATGGCGAGCGCCTCGTCCGGAGTCAGGCACGGCCGCGGCACATCCGGGCGCGTCACGTTGGTCTCCGGATTCGGGGATGCGGTGGCGGGCACATCGGCGGCGGCGACCTGCGAGATCTGTGCGACGTGGGTCAGGATGGAATCCAGCTGACCGGCGTACAGATCGAGTTCGTCGTCCGTCAAAGCGAGCCGGGACAGCCGGGCGAGGTGGGCTACCTCGTCCCTGGAGATGGCGGGCACCGCGGGACCCCTTTCGGCATGGTTCGAGCTAGGTGATTGGCCATCCGACAGCCTAGTGGGTTCGCCTTCGGCCACCGGTCGCAGGTACGCGCCGGACCTGGCACCATCAATGTGTGACCCACGGGTAAGTGGCCCGCGTCACAGCAGATGCTTCGATTCGATAACGGGCTCTCGAGGGTGTAAGTATTGCGGGACTCGGGTACCCGTCGGAAAGTTTCGGTCGCACAGTAAAGAAAGGAAGGCACGTGTCATACCTGCTTCGCGTGCAACTTCCGGATCGCCCGGGGAGTCTCGGATCGCTGGCGCTGGCGCTGGGTTCCGTTGGCGCGGATATCCTCTCGCTGGATGTCGTCGAGCGCGGCGACGGCTTCGCGATCGACGACATCGTCGTCGAGGTGCCGACGGGCGCATTGCCCGACACCCTCATCACCGCCGCCGAATCGCTGCACGATGTCCAAGTGGATTCGCTGCGGCCGTACTCGGGGATCCTCGACACCCACCGCGAACTCGAGCTCATCGACCAGGTCGCCAATGCGCGCGACGACCGGTTGCAGGTGCTCGTCGACGGTGCGCCCCGGGTGCTGCGGGTCGGCTGGTCGACAGTGATCGACATGGGCCCGCAGGGCGCCTACCGGGTGGTGGGCTCCCAGAGCGCGCCGTCCACCCAGGCCGCCTCCGCGCCGTGGATGCCCCTGGAGAAGCCGTCGGTGCTCGACGGTGACGCCGACTGGGTGCCGGAGCTATGGAAGGACATGGACACCAAACTGGCGGCCGCGCCACTCGGCAACACCGGCAAGGTGCTGTTGCTGGGCCGCCCGGGCGGACCGGACTTCCGGCCCTCGGAGGTGGCTCGGCTGGGCTACCTGGCCGGCATCGTCGCGACCGTGCTGGGCTGAGCCGCACCCGCTTTCACCTCGCGTTTTCACGCCCCTACCGGAGATCCGATGGGGGCGTTTCGCATTGCCGGGCCGCCACGCGCCCGCCGCTTCCTACGTAGTAACTCAGTAGATTCCCAGGTTTTATCTACTATTCACCTACGTAGATCATCTACGTTCTGACTTAGTAGATAAGGAACGGCCGAGACGCCGCGCAGAGAGGCAATGACGCCATGCAGCACGCCCGTCGACCACGACCCCACCTCCGCATCATCGGCCTGATCCTGGCCCCACTGGCCGGCGCCGCCGTGCTCGCCGCGGGACAGGCATCCGCCGAACCGTCCACACACGGCGGCAATTCACCCGGAATCTCCGACCCGTCGAGGTCGTCCGGGGACCGCGGCAACCGGCCCGGCGTCGTCAATTACGGCAATGACGACGACGGCATCCACGCCCGCGATCCGCTCGGCTTCAACCACACCGACGTCAATCCCGTTCTCCAGAACCAGCACCCGCGCCGACCCGGCACGGTCCGGCCGCCGAGCGAACCGCCGAACCAGGTCGGCGGCGGCAACCCGGCCACCTGGACACCGACCTGGAAGCAGGACGGTTCCGGCTACACCGTCTGTCCGCCGCTCGCCGGCCACTGCTGACCACGCACCGAGACCAGGGAGCCACCATGCCTACTTCGACCACCGAGCGCTCTACCTCGGCCACCACGCGGCGCGGCTCGCGACGCTTCGGGCGGGCAGCCGCCGCGCCCCTGACCATCGCCGCCCTGGCCGTCGCCGGGCACCGACGACGTGCACCAGGTGGTCCGGGTCTCCGGAGACGTGCTGCTCTGGAAGGCCGCCGAACCCATCGCCGGATGGACCTTCGACGGGGCGCGGCCCACACCGACCTGGCGCACCGCATCACTCTGCATCGACGGCGTGCTGACCTGAGCCCCGCCCGCGGGAGACATCCCCGCGGGTCCGCGAGGTTGGCCGACTCGGCCCCGAACGGCCGAGCCGGTCCGCCACGCCCCGACGGGCCCGGTCCTATCGACCGGGCGATCCGCGCAACTGACGGCGAGCCGGAGTCAGTCCCCCGCCGCGACCCCGAAGCGCATGACCGTGAGCGGCAGCCCCGAATCGGTGTGCCAATCGCGTTCCGGCACATGCGCGAAACCGAACCGGTCGTACATGCGGCGAGCGTCCCGCATGGTCGGCATGGTGGTGAGAACCACCGCGTCGAAGCTCTCGGCGCGGGCGGTCTCGATCACCCGCTCCAGCAGGGCGCGGCCGATGCCGAGGCCCCGGGCGCGCTTGGACACCGCGAGCATCCGGAACTCCAGCTCCCCGGGCCGGGCGATATCGGCGAACGGCGTGCCCGGCCGGGCCATGGTCAGGGAGCCGAGCAGCTCCCCGCCGCGCACGGCCACCAGGATCTCCGCCGACGCCGCGCGGGTGGCGGTGTCGGCGAGCTCCGCGACGTACAGGCTCTGGGGATTCACATGCCCCTCGCCCACGTACACCTCGACGGTCAACTCACCGACCGCGGCGAAATCTCCGACCTCGGCATCCCGAATCACCACGGCGTCACCGTCCGCGCCCATCACCACAACTCCGTCCTCGATCGATCCCACACCGTCATCCCGCCGCTCCGGCTTCCAGGGCTCGGCCTCGAACACCCACCGGCGCGGGCAGCGCACGGGCACGCTCCGCACCGGTACACGGCGGTCGCTACGACACCGCTTCGGGGCCACCCGCGAGGAGTTTGACGAAGCCTTCCTCGTCGAGGATCGGGACGCCGAGTTCCTCCGCTTTGTCGGCCTTGGAACCGGGCGAGTCGCCGATGACCACGAAAGCGGTCTTCTTGGAGACGGATCCGGCGGCCTTGCCGCCGCGGACCAGGATCGCTTCCTTCGCGCCGTCGCGGGTGAAGGTCTGCAGCGAGCCGGTCACCACGATGGACAGGCCCTCGAGGTTGCGTTCGACGGACTCGTCGCGCTCGTCCTCCATGCGGACGCCGGCGGCGGCCCACTTGTCGACGATGTCGAGATGCCATGGCACGGTGAACCATTCGGTGACCGCGGCGGCGATGGTCGGGCCGACGCCGTCGGTGGCGGCCAGTTCCTCGGCCGAGGCCTCGCGGATGCGGTCCATGCTGCCGAAGGCGGTGGCCAGGGCGCGGGCCGCGGTGGGACCCACGTGCCGGATGGACAGGCCGACCAGAACGCGCCACAGCGGGCGATCCTTGGCGGACTCCAGATTCTCCAGCAGGCGTTTGCCGTTCTGCGACAGCGTGCCCGCCTTGTTGGTGAACAGCGTGGTGGTGAGCAGCGTCGCCTCGTCGAGGGCGAACAGATCGCCCTCGTCGGCGATCGCGCCCGACTTCAGCAGGTCGATGGCCGCCTCGTAGCCCAGCGCCTCGATATCGAACGCCCCGCGACCGGCCACGTGGAACACCCGCTCCCGCAGCTGTGCCGGGCAGTGCTGCTGATTGGGGCAGCGGATATCGGCGTCGCCCTCCTTGGCGGGGGCCAGCTCGGTGCCGCACTCGGGGCAGTGTGTGGGCATCACGAAGGCGCGCTCGGAGCCGTCGCGCGCGTCCACCACCGGACCGAGCACCTCGGGAATCACGTCACCGGCCTTGCGGATGGTGACGGTGTCGCCGATGAGCACGCCCTTGCGCTGCACCTCGGAGGCATTGTGCAGCGTCGCCATGGCGACCGTGGAGCCCGCCACCGTCACCGGCTGCATGACCGCGAACGGCGTAACCCGGCCCGTACGACCGACATTCACCTGAATGTCGAGCAGCTTGGTGGTGGCCTCCTCCGGCGGGTACTTGTAGGCGATGGCCCAGCGCGGCGCGCGCGAGGTGGCGCCCAGGCGGCGCTGCAGGCTGAACTCGTCGACCTTGACGACCTGGCCGTCGATCTCGTGCTCGATGTCGTGGCGGTGCTCGCCCCAATAGTTGACGCGGTCGACCACCGCGTCCGCGCCCTGCACCCGCACGGTGTGCGCGGACACCGGCAGCCCCCAGGCGGCCAGCGCGCGATACGCCTCGTGCTGCGACTCCGGCGCGAAACCCTCCAGGCGGCCGAAGCCGTGGCAGATCATGCGCAGCCGACGCCGGGCCGTCACCGCCGGATCCTTCTGACGCAGCGAGCCGGCCGCGGTATTGCGCGGATTCGCGTACGGTGGTTTGCCTTCCGCCACGATGGCGGCGTTGAGCGCCTCGAAGTCGGCCAGCGTCATGAACGCCTCACCGCGCACCTCGAGGAGCTTCGGCACCGGGAACTCGTCGCTGTGCACCAGCTCGTGCGGGATGTCCTCGATGGTGCGGGCATTGAGGGTGACGTCCTCACCGGTGCGGCCGTCGCCGCGGGTGGCGCCGCGCACCAGCCTGCCGTCCTCGTACACCAGGTTCAGCGCGACGCCGTCGATCTTCACCTCGCACACGTAGTGCAGGTCGGTGCCGGCGTCGGCCTCCACCTTGGCGATCCACTGCCGCATCTCGTCCTCGTTGAACACATTGTCCAGCGAGTACATCCGCTCCAGGTGATCGACCGGCGCGAACGCCGTCGTGAAGCCGCCCCCGACCAGCTGGGTCGGCGAGTCGGGAGTCCGCAGATCCGGATGCGACTCCTCGAGCGCCACCAGCCGGTTGAACAGCTCGTCGAACTCACCGTCGGTGATGATCGGCGCGTCTCGCACGTAGTAGCGGAACTGGTGGTCGCGAACCTCCTCCGCCAGCCGCTGCCACTCGACCCGCTCGTCCCCGCTCGCCGCGGTGATCTCCTTGCCCGATTCGCTGCCCGATTCGCTCACAGGAGGCACTCTATCCCGCCCCACCGACAGGTTCGATCAAACATTCCCGCACGTCGAGCCGCATTCGCGCGGGACCGGAACGACTCATCGCCGGGTCGCGGCGAGCACCTCGCGGCCCTCGCACGCGACCGTTGGCGCTGTCGCGCAGCGTCATTCGCGGCCCGCCCGCAATCCGACCGCCACGTCCGAATAAGGTGAGTCGCATTTCCGACCCGCGACCGGCAGGATGTCCAGGGTGTTGCGTAGTTTTCAGGTGACGAACCATCGGTCCCTCGCCGAACCGCAGGAGCTGCGGCTGACCCGGGGTAGCGGACCGGTCGCCACGCCGGTCACCGCCGTGTACGGCGCGGCCGCCACCGGCAAGACCGGCCTCATCGACGCGCTCGACCGTATGCGCGACGCCGTGCTGAACTCGGTCACCGGGTGGGACCCGTACTCCGGGCCCGACCGCACCCCGCATCTCGGATTCTCGGATCGCCCTTCGGAATTCGTGGCCAACTTCGTCGCCGAGGGCTGCCCGTACACCTACGGATTCCGGCTCGACAATGCCGATGTGGCGGCGGAATGGCTGCATTCGCATCCGCACAATCGCAAGCGGGTGGTCTTCGAACGCGCCGGGGACGATATCCGGATCGGGCCCATGTTCGAGGCCGCCCGGTACGGCCTGGGAGCGGTGGTGCCGCTGGTGCGGCCGAACGCGCTGCTGCTCAGCCTGTCCGGGCAGTTGTACGCCGAACCGCTGGTGCCGGCCTACCGCTGGTTCCAGTCGCTGCTGGAAGTGCAATGCGGGCAACCGGATCCGCAGGAGATCGCGCACCGCGTCGGCTCGCACATCTCCCGCTCCACCGATCACGCGGTGCGGCTGCTGACCCTGCTGCGCGGCGCGGACCTGGGCATCACCGATCTGCTGCTGCCCTCGGACGATCCCATGTACGCCGACTACCTGCGTGACCTGGACACCGACATCTCGTCCACCACAAAGGAAATCGAGAACTGCACGGTGTCGGCCAACTACGCCGAGGAGATGTTCCTCGAACACGGCATCACCGTCACCCTGCTGCAGCGCGAACTGGCCAACCTCTACGCCGCCCGCGACGCCCTCTACTCCCGTATGGTGGCCCGCCGCGGTGTCGGCCTGGGCCTCACCCACGAGGGCATCGAGACCGCCTTCGACATCGCCGACGAGTCCAGCGCCACCCTGGCCATGCTGCGCCTGCTCCCGCCCATGCTCGACGCCCTCGACACCGGCGGAGTGCTGGCGGTCGACGATATCGACGCCGCCCTCACCCCCGAGACCGCCGACAGCCTCATCCAGCTGTTCCAGAACCCCGAAACCAATACCCAGGGCGCACAACTGGTGTTCACCACCGCCAACCGCACCCTCATCGACCGCGGCAACGGCCGCTCCCAGTCCAAGCGCACCACGGTCTGGCAGCTCCGCCGCCACCACGGCGTCTCCGAACTCACCGCCCACTAGCCGCTGCCCGGGGCCGGACGCGACGCCGCCTAGCATGGACTCCATGCTCATCCAGCTCGCGTTCGTCCTGCTGATCGGCGGCGCCCTGGCCGCGACCGTGATGTACTACCGCCGCGCCAACGGCGGCGGAGCCCTCCCCGGCTTCGGCGCCCCCGCCGAACTGGAATCCGGCACCCTCCACGTCACCGGCGTCAGCCCCCGCCCCGCCGAACCCGGCGAGCAGTACGTCACCATCAGCGGCAGCATCTCCGGCCCCACCGTTTTCGCCCACGAGGTCTACGGCCGCTTCGCCTGGGACGTCACCCAGTGGCCGTCCATCGGCGACCAGATCCCCGTCGCCTACCCCACCGGCAAGCCCGACAAATGGCAGCTCGGCCACCCGGGCGCCCGTCCGTACTTCGGTTCGAAGCGGCCGAAGGATCAGGGCTGATCCTCCGGCCACGGGGTCATCGTCAGCGGCGGACGGCCGCGATATTGCCGATGCGGGGGTCGAGGGGACCGACCGGGCGGTCGAGGTGGGCCGTCAGGTCGTTCCAGCTGTGGAACTCGGTGGACCAGCCGAGGGAGTCGAGCCAGGACTGGACGTCGATGTCCTGGGACGTGGTGATGGGGGCCGGATCGGGGGCGTGGTCACCGGCGACCAGGCGGCGGAGGTCGCGGTACCGCGGAGCGTCGGGGTCGACGACGTAGCGAGCCGCGCCGAAACGGCTGCCGGGGGCGGAGAGTTCGGTGAGGGTGCGGACCACACGCTGGTTCCAGGACTGGTTCAGGTAGCCGAGGGAGCCTTCGTCTACCCAGTAGGTGGGGATGCTCGGGTTGAAACCGGCTGCCAGCAATGGGGTTTGCCAATCGTCGCGGAGGTCGGAGACGACCACGTGGCGGTGGCAGGTGGGGGTGGCGGGGATGGTGGCGAGGACGGGCTCTTTGAAGGCGAAGAGTTCTGGGAGGTCGATCTCGAAGACGTGGGTGTCCCGCGGGAGGGGCATGCGGTAGGCGCGCGTGTCCAAACCTGCGCCCAGCAGGACGATTTGGGTGCAGCCCGCGGTGATCGCCTCGCGGAATCGGTCGTCGACCAGGTGTACGCCGACGGTGCGGCCCTCGTAGAACTGGTCGGCCACGGCTTCCACACGAGCCCAGCGGTCCGGGTCGAAACCCGTGCGGGCGGCGGCCACGAAGGCTGCGGCCTGTGGGTCGTCGTAGAGGCGGTCGAGGCGGTCGGACTCGCGCGCCCTGATGACGGCCACCCCGATAGCGGTCATGGCTACGCCGTCGACCGGCACTTTCGCTATTGAATCGGTCATTTCGCTACTCCCCGAGCGTGAATTAACTTGCCGCCCGGCTAGGTATCTGGCGGTGAGGAAGACGCTAGGCTTTTCCCTTGCCGGGCGTCAAGCAAAATGAAGGGATTCGATGGACGGGCGTCGTAGTGACACGCGGGAGCGGATTCGGGCCGTCGCGATGGAGTTGTTCTCCGAGCGGGGGTACGAGAAGACCTCATTGCGGGAGATCGCCGAACGCCTGGGAGTCACGAAAGCCGCGCTGTACTACCACTTCCGGACCAAGGAAGACATCGTCGCCAGTCTGTCGGAGGATCTGCGGGGCGGCGTCGACGAGATCGTGACGTGGGCCGAGGCCGCGCCCGAGGGGCGGGAGCGCGCGCGGGAGATCGTGATCCGGTACGGGGCGCTGCTGCACAGTCTCGGCAAGGACATGATCCGGTTCTGGCACGAGAACCAGCCCGCGTTCCGGGACCTCGGGTTCGGGACGAGCCTGCGCTACCAGTTCCGGGTGCTGGCGGACCTGATGAGCGCGCCGAGCCGGGACCCGCTGACCGTGTTCCACGCCCGGCAGGCGCTGCTGGCCATCAGCTGGAGTCTGTCCATGATGGGAGACCTCGAGCTGTCCGACGAGGAGAGCAATGCGGCGGCGGTGGCCATCGCGCTCGACATCGTCGAGCGGATGTAGCGGCTACTCGAAGGTGAGGCCGTCGGGCTCGTCGGCGTAGGCGCGGGCGGTCTCCGCGGCCAGGCTCACCGCGCGGCGGGCCCAGGACAGGGAGGCGCCGGCCAGGCCGCAGGCCGGGGAGACCAGGATCTGGTCGGCGAGCAGACGTCGGGGGAAGCCGAGGCGGTCGATCAGGCGGACACCGGGTTCGGCGATGTCACGCCAGGTGACCGGCTTGGCCGGTTCGGTGGCGGGGACCAGGCCGAGGACCAGATGCTTTCCGGCGTCCAGCAATTCGCCGATGCGGTCCAGGTCCCGGGTGCCGATGGCGGCCAGGTCGAACCCGATCGCGCTCGCGGCGGACTCGCGCAGGAAGCCGAGGGCCGGGCGGTCGGCGCAGGAGTGGATCAGGACCGGGACCGACTGCCGCGCGGCCACGGTGTCGAGCACGTGCAGGGCCTCGGGTTCGGGCATGGCGCGCACCGTGTTCAGCACGCTCACACCCCTCAGCGTCCCGTTCAGGACGGCTGTCAGGTGAGGCTCGTCGATCTGGAGGATCACCTGGGTGCCGAGCCGCTTGGAGACTTCGGCGACATGGTCGGCGACGCCCTCGGCCAGGGACTCCGAAAGGTCGCGCAGCGCACCGGAATCGGTGAGGATGCGATGCCCGCCGGGCAGTTCGACCTCCGCGGCCACCGACAGCGGGCCTGCCACCTGCACCTTCACCGGGTGACCGGATCCGGCCAAACCGCCGGTCTCCCAGGCCTCTTCGAGCGCGTCCAAGTCGGTGCGCAACAGGTCGTTGGCGCGCCGCGAGACCGCGCCGGGCCGCGCGCCCAGCCGGTATCCGCGGGTGGTGCTGTCGAACTGCATGTCCACCAGCAGCCCGGAGACCCGTCCGATCATGTCCGCGCCCATACCGCGAGCGGGCAGTTCGACCAGGTGCGGCAGCTGACCCAGCTCCCCCACCACGGTCGCCGCCGCCTCGCGCGGGTCGGTGCCCGGCCACGAGCCGACGCCGGTCGCGATGCCGCCCGGCAGCGCGAAGGCGTTGTCACTCACCGGCATCGCCGCGATCGGTCTTTCCACTCGAGTTCGTGTACCAGTCCCAGCAGGTCGTGTTGACGAACCAGTCCCAGGTCTTGCCCGCGGTGCCCTCGGCGGGCGCGCCGGTGGGGATGCGGCCGCGTTCGGCGTAGGGGGCGACCCGAACGGTGACGGCGCGCTTGCGTCCGGAATGGTCGGGGTTGCGGTCCGACGAGGGTCCGGTCGCGGCGTCGTGCGGGCCCTCGGGGCCGGGTTGCGCTTCGCCGGGCTGGAATTCGCCGGTGTCGGCGCGGGCGGGCTGCCCCACCGGGTCGGCCGAGGCCCGAGTGGCGCCCTTGCCGAGCCGGACCTTGCCGGGGCCGCGCTTGGGCCGCAGACCGGCCGGTTGCGCCAGACCGGTGCGCCACACGATCCGGCCACCGAGAACGGGCCGGATCTGTGGCGCCACATATGACTTCGCGCCGCTGCGCGAGGGACGGTCGCTCACCGGGCGCTATCCGTGACCAGTTCGCTCGCGTACGAGTGCGGTTCGCGTTCGGTGCCGGAGATGGTGCCGCTGCCCAGCACCTCGTCACCGTCGGTGTCGGGGCGGTAGAGGACCACGGCCTGGCCGCGGGCCACCCCGGTCAGCGGCTCTCGCAGCCGCACCACCAGGCCGCCGTCGACGGCCTCGGCGACCGCGGGGGCGGTGCCGCCGTGGGCGCGCACCTGGGCGACGCATTCGATGGGGCCGGAAGGGGTTTCACCCGAGGTCCAGATGGCACGGTCGGCGAGCACCGTCCACACCTCCAGGTCCTTGGCCGAGCCCACGTGCACGTCGCCGGTGTCGGGGTCGATGCCGGTGACGTAGCGCGGCTTGCCGTCGGCGGCCGGGCCGGGCAGGCCCAGACCCTTGCGCTGGCCGATGGTGAATCCGTGCACGCCCTCGTGGTCGGCGAGCTTGGTGCCGTCGGCGTCGAGCACCGCGCCCGGGCGGATACCGATCTTCGCGCCCAGGAAGGCCTGGGTGTCGCCGGAGGGGATGAAGCAGATGTCGTGGCTGTCGGGCTTGTTCGCGACGGCCAGCCCGCGCTCGGCGGCCTCGGCGCGGATCTGCGGCTTCGGGGTGTCGCCGACCGGGAACATGGCGCGCGACAGCTGATCCGCGGTCAGCACGGCCAGCACGTACGACTGATCCTTGTCCGCGTCCACGGCCCGGCGCAGCACGCCGTCCTCGAGGCGGGCGTAGTGCCCGGTGACGACGGCGTCGAAACCGAGCGCCGCCGCGCGGTCGGCCAGCGCGGAGAACTTGATCTTCTCGTTGCAGCGCAGGCACGGGTTGGGGGTCTCGCCGGCGGCGTACGCGGCGACGAAGTCGTCGATCACGTCCTCCTTGAACCGGTCCGCGAAATCCCAGACGTAGAACGGGATTCCGAGCACGTCGGCCGCGCGCCGGGCGTCACCGGCGTCCTCCTTCGAGCAGCAGCCGCGCGATCCTGTGCGTAGCGTGCCCGGGCTCGCCGACAGCGCCAGGTGCACGCCGACCACCTCGTGTCCGGCGTCCACGGCGCGGGCGGCCGCCACGGCGGAATCCACGCCACCACTCATCGCGGCAAGTACTCGCATCTAGAAGCCTCCCTTCGCTCCGGCCAGTCCGGCCGCCTTCGCCCGCTCCACGACCTGCGGCAGCGCGGCCAGCAGGGCATCGATATCGGCGTCGGTCGAATCGTGTCCCAATGAGAATCGCAGAGATCCCCGCGCGCGGCCCGGTTCCACGCCCATGGCCAGCAGCACATGGGAGGGTCCGGCGACTCCGGCATTGCACGCGGATCCGGTCGAGCATTCGATCCCGGCGGCGTCGAGCAGCATCAGCAGCGAGTCGCCCTCGCAGCCCGGGAACGTGAAGTGGGCGTTGCCCGGCAGCCGTCGCTCACCGGTCCCGCCGTTGAGCACCGCCTCCGGCACGACGGCGCGCACACCGTCGATGAGCCGGTCCCGCAGCCGCTCCAGTTCCACCGCGCGCAGCTCCAGGCCCGCCACGGTCTCGCGGAGGGCGGCCGCCAGGCTCACCGCCGCGGGGACGTCCGAGGTGCCCGAGCGCAGATCCCGCTCGTGCCCGCCGCCGTGCAGCAGCGGCACCGCGGGCACCTGCCGACCGAGCAGCAGCACCCCGACCCCGTGCGGCCCGCCGACCTTGTGCCCGGCGAAACTGGCCGCCGCCAGCCCGCTGCCCGCGAAATCGATGGGCAGTTGGGCGGCCGCCTGCACCGCGTCGCTGTGCATCGGCACGTCGAACTCCTGTGCCACCGCGGCCAATTCCCGGATCGGCTGGATCGTCCCGACCTCGTTGTTGGCCCACATGACACTGACCAGCGCCGTGTCCTCGGCGTGCGCGGCCAGCGCGGCCCGCAGCGTGCGCGGCGACACGACGCCCTCGGCGTCGCACTCCAGCCACGTGATCCGCGCGCCCTCGTGCTGTTCGAGCCATTCCACGGTGTCCAGCACCGCGTGATGCTCGACCGCGCTCACCAGGATCCGGTTCCGCTTCGGGTCGGCGTCCCGCCGCGCCCAGTAGATCCCCTTGACGGCGAGATTGTCGCTCTCGGTCCCGCCCGAGGTGAAGATCACCTCCGAGGGCCGCGCCCCCAGCCCCGCAGCGATCGACTCCCGAGCCTCCTCGAGCAGCCGCCGCGCGGCGCGCCCCGACCCGTGCAGCGACGAGGCGTTCCCCGTCACCCCCAGGGCAGCACACATGGCCTCGACCGCGACCGGGAACATCGGGGTAGTCGCCGCGTGATCGAGGTAGACCGTCTGGGCACCGACCGGACCCGGGAAAGCCGACTTCATGACCGTCCAAGGATAGCCGCCGCCGTCGCGTCGCTATTCCCGCCATACCCGCGGGCCGGTTCACCAGTCGAACAGGTCCTCGACGATCCCCTCGCCGACGGCGAAGCCCGCCGCCGCCGCCAGCCCGCCGATCGCGCGCTGACAGCGGAAACCGCCGACACGATCGAGACCGTCAGCGGCCGGGCGGGCGGCTCAGCTCGATCATCGAGAAGTCCAAGGGCAACGAGCGGACCCGATCCACCGCGAGGCCGGCGGTGGCGGTGAGGTCGCGGTAGTGGGTGAGGGTGCGTTCGCGGCGGCCGACATTGCAGAGCATGTGGACGTCCCAGGCGGGGCGAGGGACGGGGCGTCGTCGTCGGGGAGGAGGCGTTCGATGACGAAGAGGCGGGCGTGGGCGGCCATGGCGGCGGCGCAGCGGACGAGGAGGGTGCGGCAGCGTTCGTCGTCCCGGTCGTGCCGGACCCGGGAGAGCAGGTAGCGGGTGATGTCGGGGGTGCGCGGCATCTGGCCCACGAAACCGTCGGGGTGCACGCCGTAGAGGACGTTCGGCGAGCTCGGCGGCGCTTGGACCAGCAGTGCCAGCCAGGTGATCCCGTGATCGCGGACCGCGGTGCGGGCCGGAACCGCGGGCGCGGCCACCCCGTGGCCGCCGCCGCACCCGTCAGCCCGTGCGCGCGCAGCACCGCCGCCGCGTCCGGTGCCAAAAACCCTGCCCGGGAACGGTTCTCGACCCAGTGTCGACTCCGCCACTTCAGGACCGTGCACGCGATGCCCGCCGTGAGCAGCAGATTCGCCAGGACCGGGCCCGCGGGTCCCGCGCCCAAAACGACTACCTCGGTGTCGATGTCGCCATTCTCGCGACCCATCGACTCCACGTTGTTCACGTAACCGTCCCAACCGAAAGGAAAGTGGTGACGCAGACGAATGCCGGGCCGATGCTGCTGGGCTTGACGAGTCGAATAGGGGATTGCTTCGCATCACGCGTCGCGGGCGCGCAACGCAATTTTTACAAAAAGGACAAGTCGCACAAAAGAAATGGCACCGGCGCCCATGCGAACGCATCGGCACCAGCGCCCCGGGAGAACTGGTGAATTCGAGCCTAGCCGCGCGACGACGGCAGACGCCACGCCCGGATCCGCTGCTCCGACAGCACCGCCAGGGCGCCACCGGACAGCAGCTGATTCAGTCGCGGCAGCGCCTGCTTCAGCACCGTCACCTGATCGTCGACCGTGGCGTCCGCCGAGTGCAGCAGCACCACGCTCGGCACCGACGTGCCCACGACGAGCTCGGGAATGTAGGTCCGCTCGGCGGTCACCAGGGCACGGCCGCTCGACTTCGCCTGCTCCAGCGCCCGTCGATTGTCGCCACCGAACAGGCCGACATCGCGCACGTGCGCCACGTCGTAGCCCGCGGCCTCCAGCCGTTCGGCCAGCCGGGGGCTCAGGTTCTCGTCGACCAGCAGCTTGGTGCCGACCACCACCGGCGAAAGACCCTGCAACGCTTCGCCGTAGGTGATGTCGAGGACGGCGCCGTCACCCAGACCGCGGAGCATCGAGTCCATCTCGGGGTCGGCGACCAGCGGCGCGCTGCTGGTCATCCGCGCCCGCCTGCCGAGCCCGGAAATACCGGCGGCTCCCGCCGCAGCCGCTCCCGCGCCGGCCAGACCCGCCTTCCTCCCGAGATCGCCGGCGCGCACGGCGGCGCCCTCGTCCCGGAACGCGGTGCCCTGCACATCGAGCCCGCCACCCCGCGGCTCGACGCCGCCACCCGTCATGCGCACCCCGCCGCTCCGCACATCCGCGGCGGCGCCCTTCGCATCCATCACCGGCCGGGTCGCGCCGACTGTCGCACCCGAGCGGCCCGATCCGTTGCTGCCCCGGAACTTCCGCCACGCCCACACCGGCAGCGCCAGCAGTCCGATGATCGCGGCCGCGATGGCCAGCAGCGCGAGCAGCCACCACCAGCCCAGATTGTTCTTGAACTTGGTGAACCAGCCCTCGGCCTTGTCGGTGCTCGGCGCCGACATCCCCGGGAGGCTGAACGAGCCGTCGGCCAGCTTCACTCCGCCACTGGGGAACACGATCGACCCGTCGGCCATCTGCACGGTGCCGTCGGGCAGCCGCACCGCGCCTTCGGGCAGCGTGAACGCACCGTCCGGCATGCGGATCAGACCGTTCGTGTACCGCAGCGAACCGTCGGGCAGCCGAACCGCGCCATCCGGCAAGGTGATCGAGCCGTCGGAGAGTTTGATGGAGCCGTCCGGCAGCACCATGTTCCCATTCGGCAGCTGGAAGCTACCGTCTGGCAAACGGATCGATCCGTCCGGGAGCCGCACCTTGCCGTCGGGCAGGTTCACCGAGCCCTCCGGCAGGTTCACCGTGCCGCCGGGGAGCTGACCGGCCACGCCCGGAACCGACAAGCCAGCCAGCCTGGCAGCCAAACCGCCTGGTACCGTGGCGAATCCGCGCTGCGGGTTCCAGGAGATCTCCGCGGCGCCGTTGTCACCGGTGAACTTCTGGGTGACGGTGCCGTCGGCGTCGACGGTCGCGGCGGCGGCCGGGAAGCCGAGCTCGGCAGCCGGGCCGCCCAATGTGCGGTAGGCCGCGAGCATCGGACCGCGGACCACCCACGACCGCCGGGGCGTCCAGTAGATGGCCGCGCCGTCGGGCGCGGAGAAGTCGTTGAACCGTCCGGTGTCGCCGGGCGTCATCGATTCGTCGTTGGTGGGGAAACCGAGATCACCGCCGGGCCCGCCGAACCGCTGATAGTCGGTCAGGATGTCGCCGTAGAGGACATGCGCGCCGGTGGGCTGCGAGTAGTAGATCGCGCCGCCCGCGTAGTCGCGGACCGCGCCGCCCGCCACCTCGTGGACCGCACCGGACGGGTTGCCGAGCAAGGATCCGGCGCCGCCGAACTGCTCATATTTCTGGCCGATCTCCTCGGCCCCGGACACCTGGGCCTGCGCCGGGGTCACCAGCACGGCGACGCCGAGGCCCGCGGAGCAGCCGAGGAGCGCCGCCCTGCGCAACCGGACCGAACTGGACAAACCTATGTTTCGCACACCGATCCCCTTTGCCGTGAGAAGGAACGATCAGGCCCATGCACGAACGCAAGCGACCACAGCTCGCAAATCATCAGCTATCGTAGGCGAATACCCGGCCGTACCGTCGACAAGCCGGGCCGTCAACCCAGCAGGTCGGCGGCTTCCATCAAATGGGCGGCGATCCGGCGCGCGGCGGCCGGGGCGAATTCCACGATCTCGTCGTGACCGACGGTGAATTCGATGATGAGCCTGCGGTCGTGGCCGCAGTTGAAGGCGCACAGCTGGATCTCCACCGAGCGCAGCTCCCCCGACACCTCCACCACCCGCTTCGGGCCGTAGTGCACCCAGCCCTCGGGATCGTCGTGGCAGCGACACCAGGCCGGACAGCGCGCCGGGGAGTCGGCGGTCCGATCGCACAGCGCCGCTCCGGCACACAGCGCCCGCGCGATATCGGAGGCCTGCTCGTCGGTCATCTCGACCCACAGATGCGGGGCGAACACCAGGTCCACCCGCCGGTGCCGCAGCTCCTCACCAGTTGCCCGCAGCTGCACGAAACCCGCTGATGCCGAAGTTGATACGTCATCGACGTCGAGCATCAGGCCGAAATGCGTTCCCCCGCTGTCGACTCCCGGTAGATCGGTCTCATCGTGCGCCATACACCAACTGGGACAAGCCAATCCTGTTGTCACTGCGCCCCGCCCCCTTCCGTCGGCCACATGACCGGCGCGCATTCATGACGGTAGACAACTCGCGCGGAAACCGCGTAGCAAATGCGAACCTGAACACAAAACGCAACCCGCGCCCGGCGCGCCACATTTATCAATCTGATACGTGTTACATCAAGTGACGATTTCCGGGCATCTCGGGCAAATAGCGGAAAACCCTGAATATCAACCTGAGTCGCACCTACCGGAGCATGTGCCGTGGCAGTTTCGCCATGAAATTAGAACGCGTTACAGTCGCCCGAGACGGCTCGGCTTACCCGCTCTTCGCCCCAGGAGGAACTCCGCAGATCTCCGCCCCCGCGCCCGACCAGAGTTGGAAACGCACGGTTTCCGACCGCGACAACGATGAGCTGACGGTGCGGCTGGAACAGTGGCTGGCTACCCGCGTCGACGCCACGCCGCGGGTCACCGGCCTGGTCAAGCCCAAGGGCGGCGGGATGTCGAGCGCCACACTGCCTTTCGATGCCCAGTGGAGCGTCGGCGGGGAATCCCGCGGCGCGCGGTTCGTGGCGCGGCTCGCGCCCGAGGCGGATTCGTTCCCGCTGTTCGAAACCTACGATCTGGAAACGCAGTTCGCCGTCATGTCGGGTGTGGCCGACGCGATCGACGCGCCGCTGCCCGGACTGCACTGGCTGGAAACCGATCCCGGCGTGCTCGGCTCGCCGTTCTTCGTCATGGGCCGCGTCGCCGGGCGGGGCGCTTTCGACTGGCTCGAGCGCAACTGGCCGACTGGCACCTCTCCTGTACGCCGCGCTGCGCCACGGCATCGTCATGGCCCGCAGCTGGCGGCGCATGATCCACTTCGGCGAGACCACCGAACCCGAGGACCGCGACGACTTCGTCATGCACCGCCCGCTGCTGGAAGCCCTGCTCGACGGCACCTACGCCTGGGACTGAGCCGGGCCCCGGAGGGCGGCCGGTAGTCTCGGAACCGCCGCCCTGTGACGGTGCACGATCCAGTCGCTCGACCGAGAGGTAGGCGATATGAAGGCACTGCAATATGTCACCGTGGGGCAGGAACCCGAGGTTCGCGAAATCCCCACGCCGGAACCCGGTCCCGGGCAGGTCTTGCTGAAGGTGACCGCCGCGGGCGTGTGCCACTCCGACGATTTCGTGATGTCGCTGCCCGCCGAGGCGTTCCGATTCCCGCTGCCGCTTACCCTCGGGCACGAGGGCGCGGGCACGGTCGCCGCGCTCGGGGCCGGGGTGAGCGGGCTCGAGGTGGGCGCCGGCGTCGTGGTGTACGGGCCGTGGGGCTGCGGGACCTGCTGGTTCTGCGCACAGGGCCTGGAGAACTACTGCTCGCGGGCCGCGGACCTGGGCATCTTCCCGCCCGGCCTGGGCGCGCCGGGGGCCATCGCCGAGTACATGATCGTGGATTCGGCGCGGCATCTGGTGCCGATCGGCGACCTCGATCCGGTGGCGACGGTGCCGCTCACCGATGCCGGGCTCACGCCGTATCACGCGATCAAACGGTCGCTGGGGAAACTGCGGGCGGGCTCGTGGGCCGTCGTGATCGGCAGCGGCGGGCTCGGGCACGTCGCGATCCAGCTGCTGCGGCACCTGTCCCCCGCCCGCGTCATCGCCCTGGACGTGACCGAGGAGAAGCTCGAGTTCGCGAAATCCGTTGGCGCGCACGAGGCGGTGCTGTCGGACGATCGGGCCGCGGAGCAGGTCCGCAAGATCATCGGCGGGCGCGGCGCGAGCCTGGTGCTGGACTTCGTCGGATATCAGCCGACCCTGGACATCGCCATGGCGGTCGCGGGCGTGGACTCCGACGTCACCCTGGTCGGGCTGGGCGACGGAAAGTCCGCGGCGCGAGTCGGATTCGGGATCAGCCCCTACGAGGCGGCCGTGAGCGCACCGTACTGGGGCTCCCGCAGCGAGCTGATCGAACTGGTCGACCTCGCACACGAGGGCGTGCTCGAGATCGCGGTCGAGCGATTCGGCCTCGACGAAGCGCCTGAGGCCTATCGGCGACTCGCGGCGGGCACGCTGCGGGGCCGCGCCGTCATCGTGCCCTGACCGCGCCGCGGATCACCGATCGGCAGGCTGGGTGACCGGTGTCCAGGCGAAACCGTCGGGGTCGGTGAAGGTTTCGGAGCCGCCGATGGTGAGCCGATGGGAGCCGGTGCCGTCGGCGGGCACGCCCGCGTCCTTGGCGAGGGCGCGGCGCTTGTAGAGGGCCAGCTTGATCTGGCCGGAGCCGGTGTCGAATTCGACGTACATGGGCCCGAAGCTCTTGGCCACGGGGAGGCCGTGATCGACATAGAAGCGCTTGCTCGCACCGATATTCGCGACGCCGAGCAGCAGGACCAGGGACTCGAAACGCTTGGTCGCGGGGCCCGAGTTCTTCTTGGCCGACGTGGCGACCTTCCAGATCGCGCCGTCGGGGGCCTGGATCACGCCGCCGTAGCCCCACATCGACTTGGCCGCGGGCTTCAGCACCGTCGCGCCCGCGGCGACGGCGGCGTCGAGGTAGGCGTCGGCGTCCGCGGGCTGGGCGACGGTCAGGGACAGGGTGTAGCCGCGGAAGCCCGTGCTGGGCTCCTGGGCGACGCGGAACCGCAGCTCGGTGTCCAGGCCGAAGGCGGTGGCGTAGAAGTGGGCGGCCGCCTCGGGATCGGCGACATCGAGAGTGATGAATTCGATGGAGGTCATGTCCACGACGCTACGGTCGCGGGCCTGACCAGTGCTTCTCGATTCCTGATCAGTCCGCGACCGCGCGGTGGGCTCCCGCACTCCCGGCTAGGTCACCGAGTCCAGCGAGGAGAAGACGACCACATTCGACAGATAGCTCTTGGCGTTCTTGTCGAAGTCGCCGCCGCAGGTGACGACCTGCAGGGTCGCGCCGCCACGAGGGCCGAACACGGTCTGGTCGGGGAACTCCGACTTCAGGTACATCCGCACATCGGTGACCTTGAAGTGCGCGATCTTGCCGTCGGCGCGGGTCACATCGATCATGTCGTCCTTCTTGACCTTCTTCAGGGCGAAGAACACGCCCGGGCCCTTGTAGGAGTCGACGTGGCCGAGGATGACCGACGAGCCCTGCTCGCCCGGGGCCGGACCCTGCTGGTACCAGGCGGCCTGCTGATAGTCGGCGGGCACCTGGACCGAGCCATCGGCATTGAGCCCCACCGAGATCAGCGATCCGGCGGCATTGATCGAGGGAATCGCGAACGACACCGGGGTGGACCGGGCGATCGACCCGGCCGTCTTCACCGCGACCGTGGTCGGCACCCGCGAGGTCGACGGCGCGTCCGAACCGCCGGAGGAACCGCACCCCGAGACC
>NZ_JBHWHH010000130.1:0-21134 GCF_042732555.1 Nocardia sp. NPDC059764 | reverse complement strand
CGCGGGGCCGATCACCTCCCCGGTGAGCGGCCCCGCGGCGTTGCGGCAGGGGTCCTGGTCACAGTCGGCGAGTGCGATTGCCGGGACCGGCGGGCCGTGCGGCAGACTGGGCAGTCGTGAGTACCCAGTTGCTGGTCGGCGGCCGTATCTACAGTTCGAGCAATCCCGACGCGACGGCCATGGCCGTCACCGACGGGACCGTGGTGTGGGTCGGGCTGGACAAGCCGGGGCGGGCGCTGCATCCGGACGCGGAGATCATCGACCTCGACGGGGCGTTCGTCGCGCCGGGATTCGTCGACCCGCACGTGCACGTCACCGCGCTCGGGTTGAAGCTGACGGGACTCGATCTGGCGCAAGCCGGTTCACTGCGGGACTGCCTGGAACTGGTGCGGGACTTCGCCTCCGGCCACCCCGACGGCGTGATCCTCGGCGAGGGCTGGGACGAGACCCGCTGGGCCGAGGGCCGGGCCCCGACCCGCGAGGAACTCGACGTGGCCGCGCCGGGACGACAGGTGTATCTGGCTCGCGTGGACGCGCATTCGGCCGTCGCCTCGACCGTACTGCTCGACGCCGTCGACGGGATCACCGAGGCTGACGGGTTCACCCGCGGCGAGCCGCTGCGCGGCGACGCCCACCACCGGGCGCGCGGGGCCGCGCTCGGCGCGCTGAGCCGGGCGCAGCGCGACGCGGCCCGGCAGGCGGCACTGGAATCGGCCGCCGCCAATGGAGTTGTGGCCGTGCACGAATGCGCGGGACCCGAGATCTCCGGCGCCGACGACGTGCGCGAACTCCTCGACTTCACCCACGGCGTCGAGGTCCGCGCCTACTGGGGGCAGGCCGTCCGCACCGCCGAGGAAGCCCGCACCCTGGTCAAGGAACTCGGCGTGCACGCCCTCGGCGGCGACCTGTTCGTCGACGGGGCCATCGGCTCGCACACCGCCTGGCTGCGCGAACCCTACGCCGACCGCGACAGCACCGGCACCTCCTACCTCGACGCCGACGCCATCGCGGCCCACGTGCTCGCCTGCACCGAAGCCGGCATCCAGACCGGTTTCCACGTCATCGGCGACGCCGCCATGGACGCCGTCGTCACCGGATTCGAACGGGCCGTGGACGCCCTCGGCGGACCGGCCGTCGCCGCGCGCGGGCACCGGCTCGAACACGCCGAGATGATGACGGCCGACCAGATCGCCCAACTCGCCGCCTGGGGCGTGATCGCCAGCGTCCAGCCGGGATTCGACGCCGCCTGGGGCGGCCCCGACGGCATGTACGCCACCCGCCTCGGCGCGGACCGGGCCGCCATCCTGAACCCGTTCGCCGCCATGGCCGCCGCCGGCATCTCCCTCGCCATCGGATCCGACGCCCCGGTCACCGCCCTGAATCCGTGGGAAGCGCTGCGCGCCGCGGTCAACCACCGCACCCCCGGCCACCAGATCTCCCCGCGCGCCGCCTTCGCCGCCGCCACCCGGGGCGCCTGGCGCGCCGGCGGCGTCCGCGACGGCGTCGCCGGAACCCTGGTCCCCGGCGCACCCGCCTCCTACGCGATCTGGGACTCCCGCGAACTGGTCGTCGCGGCCGCCGCCGACACCGTCCAGCGCTGGTCCACCGACCCGCGCTCCCGCGTCCCCGGCCTGCCGCCGCTCAGCCCGGACGCCACCCTGCCGCAGTGCCTGCGCACCGTGCACCGCGGGGTCACCGTCCATGAAGCCTGACACCGATCCCGAGAACCACCTCCGCGCAGCGGATTCCGCCGCCGATCCGGGCGGTGCGCCCGAATCCGGCTCGCGCGCCGACGGTTCGGCCGACGGCACCGCGCCGCCGGAGTCGCGGGTGGGCAGGTCGATCGCGGCGGTCACCGCGGTGGCCACACGGTGGCCGAGGTCGACGCGGCTCCTGGCGGCGGCCGTGGCCGGATCGCTGCTGTACGCGAGCTTCCCGCCGCGGACCTTGTGGTTCCTCGCGCCGGTCGGGATCGCGATCCTGACGCTCGTGGTGCGTGGAACCGGCCGGGCGCGTGCGGGATTCGGGTACGGCTACGTGGCGGGGCTTGCGTTCTTCCTGCCACTTCTGCCGTGGACCGGGATCTATGTCGGGCCCGCGCCGTGGCTCGCCCTGTCGGCGGTATGTGCTGTCTATGTCGGGCTTTTCGGGCTGCTGACCCGGTGGGTGGCGACCCTGCCGGGGTGGCCGCTGTGGGTGGCGACGGTGTGGTCGCTCACCGAATGGGGACGCGCCAGTTTCCCGTTCGGCGGGTTTCCCTGGGGGAAGCTGGCTTTCGGGCAGGCCGACGGCTGGTACCTGCCGTACGCGATGGTGGGCGGTGCGCCGCTGGTGAGTTTCGCGGTGGCGCTCACCGGCACCGGACTCGCCGCGCTCGCCGCGGGATTGCCGGGTCGTCTCACCACCCGCGCCGGCGATAGCGGAGGAGTGGCCGGGGCCATATCGGATTCTCCCAGATGGGGAGCATCGCATCTCACATCGTGGAATCGGATTGTTGCTGCGGCAATGCTTGTGGCTATAGTTCCCCTCGCCGGAGTGATCCTCCGGACCGCGCTGCCCGGCCCGGAGGACGGCAACCGGCCGATCACGGTCGCCGCCATCCAGGGCAGCGTGCCGCGCCTGGGCCTGGACTTCAATGCCCAGCGCCGCGCGGTTCTCGACAATCACGTCAAGCGCACCGAGGAACTCGCCCGCGACATCGCGGCCGGGAAGGCCCCGCAACCCGACGTGGTGATCTGGCCGGAGAACTCCTCCGATATCGATCCGCTGCGCAACGCCGATGCGGCGCAGGAGATCTCGCAGGCGTCGGTCGCGGTGAAGGCCCCCATCCTGGTGGGCGCGGTGCTCGTGAACGCCGACCGCACCACCGCCAACTCGGTCATCGTGTGGAACGGCGATGCCGGCCCGGCCGAGCGGCACGACAAGAAGATCATCCAGCCCTTCGGCGAATACCTGCCCTATCGGGAGTTCTTCCGCCACTTCTCCGAATACGCCGACCGCGCGGGCTATTTCGTACCCGGCGCCGGCGACGGCGTGGTCCACGTGCGTCCCGCGGGCGGCGGCGCCCCGGTCGCCATCGGCGTGGCCACCTGTTACGAGGTCACCTTCGACCGCGCCTTCCAGGAATCGGTGCGCGCGGGCGCGCAGTTGCTCACCGTGCCGTCCAACAACGCCACCTTCGGCCGCAGCGAGATGACCTATCAGCAGCTGGCCATGTCACGGGTGCGCGCGGTCGAGCACGGCCGCGCGGTGGTGGTGTCGGTGACCACCGGTGTCAGCGCCATGATCACCGCCGATGGCGTGATCCGGCAGCAGACGCCGCAGTTCGAACCCGCGGCGCTGGTCGCGACGTTGCCGCTGCGGGACAACACGACACTCGCGTCCCGTTTGGGCCCCACGCCCGAGACTGTTGTGTGTATTCTGGCCGCGGCTGCTACAGCGGCCGCGCTGTTCCGGAGGCGTTATAGCACCAAGCGCGGGTGATATCTGAATCGGTCATAACCAACCGGACGGCCGAATAATTCATCCGGCGTGGTACCGCGGGCACGTATGTGAGGGCCGTTCCCGTACTCGGCGACCGAGATTCGCCAATTCGTTGCCAGGGCTTGTTGAATGTCCCGAAGGTCCGAATCGAAACCGTTCCATTATGCGAGTTGGACGCATAATGTGAGGTTTGCTGTTCGGTAACTGAACTAATGCCGCGTTCCGTCAACGCTGTTCGTTGCGGCAACTCGAGATCACCACCGATCCACTCGGCGGGATGCTCCGAATCATAGGACGTGGATCACGTCCTACGGCTCGCGCATGCGCGCGCACGCCGGGCATCCAGGACCTTGTGATCACTCTTTCGGGGCTCGGGGAGTTGCGTCTACAGCGTCAGAACGGAGTGTTTGATGAGTTCATTGGCCACCGACCGTGTCGACCAATGTTCTTCGGGTGAATTCTCGGCCCAACCTTTCGTGCTCTCCCCAGCGCAGACAGCCCTCTGGTACGCCCAGCGAATCAGGCCGGATATTCCCCTCACCATCGCGCAGTTCGTCGAAATCCACGGCGACCTCGACGTCGGCCGCCTGCTCTACGCCATCGAACGCTTCGGCGCCGAGAGCGAGGTCGGCCACGTCCGCCTGCTCGAGATCGACGGCGTCCCGCACCAGGTGGTCGACCTCGAGCGCCGCCCCGGCTGGGGCCGGGTCGACCTGCGCGGCGAGCCGGACCCGCGCGCCGCGGCCCAGGCCTGGATGCACGAGCACGCCAGCTCGCCCATCGACATCGAGCACGACCCGCTCACCACCAACGTGGTGATCCAGATCGGCGACGCCGACTGGATCTGGTACACCCGCGGCCACCACATCGTGATCGACGGCTACGGCGCCATGAACGCCACCACCCGCGCCGCCGAGATCTACACGGCGCTCGAGGACCACACCGAACCGACGGTCTCCCGCGCCACGCCGCTGGCCACCATCTACGGCGACGAGAACCGCTACCGCGACAGCACCCGCTTCGTCTCCGACGGCGACTACTGGCGCGCCCAGCTCGCCGGCGTCGGCGAACCACTCACGTTGTCCGCCAACGGCACTGTGGCCCCGATCTCCGACGCCGGACGCCGCAGCGCCACCGCCGTGCTCACCCCCGAGGTCGAGGCCGATATCGAGGCCGCCGCCACCGCGTTCGGCTCCAACTCCTCCGCGCTGTTCGTGGCCGCCCTGGCCGGTTACGTGCGCGCGGTCACCGGTACCCAGGACGTGGTGCTCAGCCTGCCCGTCTCCGCGCGCACCACGGTGGCGCTGCGGCGGTCGGCCGGTGTGGTGTCGAACGTGGTGCCCATCCGCGTGCAGTTCACCGGCGCCGAGACCGTCGCCGACACCGTGCGCGCGGTCGAACTGCAGATCACCGGCGCGCTGCGCCACCAGCGCTACCGCAGTGACGACATCCGCCGCGACTGCGGCTATTCGCGCGATTCGCGCGGCTTCTTCGGGCCCATGGTCAACCTCATGCTCTTCCACAGCGAGCTGAAGTTCGGCAGCCTGATGGGCTCGATCAACGTGCTGTCCACCGGCCCGGTCGAGGACCTCTCGATCAACCTCTACAACGGCCTGGGCGACCGCACCCACATCGACTTCGAGGCCAACCCGCGCCTCTACGGCGACACCGAACTGTCCATGCACCACAGCCGGTTCCTGGACTATCTGGGCCGATTCGTCTCCGCCGCACCCGAATCCGTGGTCGTCGACATGCCGGTGCTCACCGACGCGGAACGCGAACAGGTCCTGCACGAATGGAATTCGACCGAGGTCGCCCGCCAGGAGGGCACCCTGGCCGGGCTGTTCGCCGACCGGGCGGCCATGTCCGCCGACCGGATCGCGCTGGACTTCGAGGGCGAGACCCTCACCTACGGCGCCCTCGACGAGCGCGCCAACCGCCTCGCCCGCGAACTCGTCGCGCGCGGCGCGGGCCCCGACACCCTGGTCGGCCTGGCCATGCGCCGCAGCCTCGACCTGCTGGTCGGCATGTACGCCGTCATCAAGGCGGGCGCGGCCTACCTGCCCATCGATTCCGACCACCCGGCCGACCGCATCGCCGCCGTCCTCGAACAGGGACGGCCGCTGTGCGTGCTCACCACCGCCGCCGACGGCATCGAACTGCCCGATCTCGCACCGCGATTCGACATCGACACCGCCGATCTGTCCGCGCACTCCGGCCGCCCGGTCACCGACGCCGATCGCACCGCCCCGCTGCGCACCGACCACCTGGCGTACGTCATCTTCACCTCCGGCTCCACCGGCAAGCCCAAGGGTGTCGGCGTCAGCCACGCCGCCATCGTGAACCGGTTGCGCTGGATGCAGCACGCCTACCCGCTCGACCCCGCCGACGTGGTGCTGCAGAAGACGCCCGCCACCTTCGACGTGTCGGTGTGGGAGTTCTTCTGGCCCTTGCAGATCGGCGCCCGCCTGGTCATCGCCGCCCCCGACGGGCACCGCGATCCGGCCTACCTGGCCCACGTCATCGCCGAGAAGGGCGTCACCACGGCCCATTTCGTGCCGTCCATGCTGTCGGTGTTCCTCACCGACACGGAGGTGAGCGGCTGCACCGGCCTGGAGCGGGTGTTCTGCAGCGGTGAGGCGCTGCCCGCCGCCACCGTCGCCGAATTCCACGCCGCCCTGGGCACCGGACCCGAAGCGCCGCAACTGCACAACCTCTACGGGCCCACCGAGGCCGCCGTCGACGTCACCGCCTGGCACTGCGCGCCCGGCGCCACCGACGTGCCGATCGGCGCACCCGTCTGGAACACCCGCACCTACGTCCTCGACGCCCGCCTGCAGCCCGTCGCCCCCGGCGTGGTCGGCGAGCTCTACCTGGCGGGCGTGCAGCTGGCCCGCGGCTACCTGGGGCGCGCCGCCCTCACCGGCGACCGGTTCGTGGCCAACCCCTTCACCCCCGGCGCCCGCATGTACCGCACCGGCGACCTGGTGCGCTGGCGTGGCAACGGCAGCTCCGGCGTACTGGAGTACCTGGGCCGCAGCGACTTCCAGGTCAAGGTGCGCGGCCTGCGCATCGAACTCGGCGAGATCGAGGCCGCCCTGCTCGCCGACCCCCGGGTCTCGCGCGCGGTGTGCGTGGCCCGCCGCGGCCGCGGCGGCGACGAGCTGGTCGGCTACGCGGTCGCCGGCCCCGGCGTCGATGTGTTGGACCCCATCGAGCTCACCGCCGGGCTGCGCCGCACCCTGCCCGGCTATATGGTGCCCTCGGTCGTGATGGTCCTCGACGAACTACCGCTGAGCGCCAACGGCAAAGTGGATCGCAAGGCCCTGCCCGAGCCGGACGCGGGCGCCCGACGCCCCGACCGGCCCGCGGCCGAGCCCAGCACCGAGATGGAACGCCAGCTGCTCGGCATCTTCGCCGAGGTGCTCGGCACCGACGAACTCGACGTCCAGGACAGCTTCTTCGACCTGGGCGGCAACTCGCTGACCGCGGCCCGCGCCATGGCGCGCGTCAATGCCGCGCTCGGCGTCTCGCTCACCATTCGCGACCTGTTCGAAACCTCCACCGTGGCCGCGCTCGGCGCCCGGCTCTCCGCCGCCCAGCTCGACGGAACCGCGTGCCCCGAGCCGCTGCTGACGGCCGGACCACGGCCGCAGCAGATTCCGCTGTCCCTGGCCCAGCAGCGGCTGTGGATCCTCAACCGGTTCGCCGAGCACGCGGCCGCGTACAACATGCCGTTCGCGGTGAAACTGACCGGGCC
Source organism: Nocardia sp. NPDC059764 (assembly GCF_042732555.1). Taxonomy (NCBI): domain Bacteria; kingdom Bacillati; phylum Actinomycetota; class Actinomycetes; order Mycobacteriales; family Nocardiaceae; genus Nocardia; species Nocardia sp. NPDC059764. Next base: position 13,891 of record NZ_JBHWHH010000130.1, on the reverse strand, counting down.
GCTGGACATTCCGGCCCTGCGCGCCGGACTGGTGGACGTGCTGGAACGGCACGAGAGCCTGCGCACCACCTTCCCCGACACCCCCGACGGCCCGTGCCAGCTCATCCACCCGGCCTCCGAGATCCCGCTCACCCTCGATCCGATCGACGCCACCGCCGATGCCGACGCCGTCGCACTGGCCACCGAATTCGCCGGGTACGGTTTCGATCTGCGCAGTCAGGCCCCCGTGCGGGTGGCGTTGTACCGCACCGGTCCCGACACCCACCTCCTACTGGTGGTGCTGCACCACATCAGCGGTGACGGCTGGTCGATCGACCCGCTGACCAACGACCTGATGACCGCGGTCGCCGCCCGCGCCCAGGGCGAGGCCCCGGTGTGGACGCCGCTGCCGGTGCAGTACGCCGATTTCGCGCTGTGGCAACGGGAACTGCTCGGTGACGAGACCGACCCGGCCAGCGCCCTGGCCCGGCAGCTGGCCTACTGGCGTGCCGCCCTCGCCGACCTGCCCGACCAGCTGGACCTGCCCCTGGACCGCCCGCGTCCGCGGCAGCGCTCGACCGACGGCGGGACCGTCGAATTCACCATCCCCGCCGAGGTCCGCCGCGCACTGGCCACCGTCGCCCACGACCGCGGAGTCAGCACGTTCATGGTGCTGCACGCCGCGCTGGCCGTGGTGCTCTCGCGTCTGTGCAATACCGCCGACATCGCCATCGGCACCCCGATCGCCGGGCGCAGCGACCCCGCGCTCGACGACCTGGTCGGTATGTTCGTCAACACCCTGGTGCTGCGCACCCGGGTGGATCCGGCCGCCGGATTCGACCGCATGCTCACCGAGGTCCGCGACACCGACCTCAACGCCTTCGCCAATGCCGACGTGCCGTTCGAGCGGCTCGTGGAGGTGGTCAACCCGGAGCGGTCCGCGTCGCGGCACCCGCTGTTCCAGGTCATGCTGTCCTACGACAACGGCCCCGAGACGCGGCTCGACCTGCCCGGCGTGGACAGCGAAGTGGTGCCGATGGCCACCGACGTCGCCAAGTTCGACCTGCAGCTGACCGTGCACGAGCCGTCCGGGACCCCGGCCGAGGACGCCGGGCTGTCGGCCGAATTCGGGTACGCCGCCGATGTTTTCGACCACGCCACGGTCGCGGCCATCGCCCGCCGCTTCGGTGCGTTGCTCGCCGCCGCGGTCACCGAGCCCGCGCTGCCCGTCGGCGATCTGCCGCTGCTGGACGTGCGCGAGACCGCGAAATTGGTGCCCATCATGGGTGCGCCCGGCGAACCCGCCACCACCCTGGCCCGGCTGCTCACCGACACCGCCGAACGCGTCCCCGACGCGGTGGCCGTGCGCTACCTGGGCGAGGACACCAGCTACCGCGAACTCGACGAACGCTCGAACCGCTTGGCGCGGGTACTGATCGAGCACGGCGCCGGACCCGAGGTGGTCGTCGCCGTCGCGCTGCCGCGCAGCCTCGACAGCATCCTCGCGGTGTGGTCGGTCGCCAAGACCGGCGCCGCCTACGTGCCCGTCGACCCCGACTACCCGTCGGACCGCATCGCCCACATGCTCGCCGACTCCGGGGCCATGCTCGGCATCACCAATGCCGAACGGCGCCCGGACATGCCGACCACCTGGCCCGGCAACCGGGGACGGCACCGCAAGAGCTACGTGGACTGGCTGCTGCTCGGCTCCGAACAGCTCGGCGCGGAATGCGCGCAGTTCCCCGACACCGCGGTCACCGACGTCGAACGCCACCACCCGCTGCGCACCGCCGGCCCGGCCTACCTCATCTACACCTCCGGCTCCACCGGCAAGCCCAAGGCCGTGGTGGTCACCAACGCGGGCATTGCCTCGCTGGCGCACGAGCAGATGCATCTGTTCAAGGTCACCGATTCCGCTCGCACCCTGCACTTCTCGTCACCCAGCTTCGACGCCTCGGTGCTGGAGCTGCTGCTCGGGTTCGCGGCCGGCGCCACCATCGTGGTCGTGCCCGCGGGCGTCTTCGGCGGTGAGGAGCTCGCGCGCATCCTGCGCGAGGAGCATGTGACGCACGCGTTCGTCACCCCCGCCGCCCTGGGCACCGTGCCCGCCGACGACCTGCCCGAGCTGGAAGCCGTCATCGTCGGTGGCGAGGCCTGCCCCGAGGACCTGGTGACGGTGTGGACCGCACCGGAATCGCGGCCCGGGCAGCCCGCCCGGCGCATGCACAATATGTACGGCCCGTCCGAGGCCACCGTCGCCGCCACCGCCACCGGACCCATGGTGGCCGGGCAGCCGGTGCCGATCGGCCTGCCCGTGCGCGGGATGCGGCTGTTCGTGCTCGACGGCCGCCTGCACCCGGTGCCGCCGGGCGTGGCGGGGGAGCTGTACCTGTCCGGGCCCGGCCTGGCGCGCGGCTACCTGGGCCGGCACGCCCTGACCGCGCAACGCTTCCCGGCCAACCCGCACGGCCGCCGCGGCGAACGCATGTACCGCACCGGCGATCTGGTGGTCGCCGACGGCGCCGGGCAGCTGCGCTTCCTGGGCCGCGCCGACGACCAGATCAAGATCCGCGGCTTCCGCATCGAACTCGCCGAGATCGACCATGTGCTGGCCGCGCACCCGGGCGTCACGTTCGCGCTCACCCTGGTCCACCACGACGAGCGTGGAATCCCGCGCCTGGTCTCCTATCTCACCGCCGACACCGCCGTCGACGCGGCCCGGGTGCTCGACACCGCGCGCGGACGGCTGCCCGGGTACATGGTGCCCTCCGCGCTGACCGTGCTCGACGCCATGCCCGTCACTCCGTCGGGCAAGCTGGATCGCAAGGCGCTGCCCGCGCCCGAGTTCGTGGCCGCCGGGACCTCCCGCGCCCCGGAGACCGAACTGGAACAGCAGGTCGCGCTCGTGTTCGGCTCGATCCTGGGCGGGATCGCGCCCGGCGCGGACGACAACTTCTTCGAGATCGGCGGCAACTCGCTGCTGGCGACCCGCCTCACCGCGGCGCTGCACGCCGAATTCGGGGTGGAGCTGCCGGTGCGCGACATCTTCGAGTCGCCCACCGTGGCCGGGGTGGCCGTACGTCTGGCGGAAGCGCCCCGGGCGCAGCGTGTCGCGCTGGCTGTGCACTCGCCGCGCCCGGAACGCGTACCACTGTCGCTGCCGCAACAGCGACTGTGGTTCCTCAACAGATATTCCCCCGAATCCGGTGCTTACAACATCGCATTCGTGCTGCGGATCGATGGCGATCCGGACATCGACGCCCTGCGGGCCGCCCTGGCCGACGTGGTGGAACGCCACGAGGTGCTGCGTACCGTCTTCCCCGAGGACGAGCAGGGCGCCTGCCAGGTCGTCCTCGACACCGCGGGCTGCCTGCCGGTGCCCGAGGTCGTCGAGACCGACGATGTCGGCGCCCGCAAGGCGCTGCGCTCGCTGGCCCGGCGCGGCTTCGACCTGGCGCACGAGATCCCGCTGCGGATGGCGTTGCTGCGCACCGGAACCCGCCGGCACCTGCTCGGCATCGCACTGCACCACATTGCCGCCGACGGCTGGTCGCTGGGCCCGTTGACCCAGGACCTGGCCATCGCCTACGCCGCCCGCCACGGCGGCGTGGCCCCCGCGTGGACGCCGCTGCCGGTGCAGTACGCCGACTTCAGCCTGTGGCAGCGTGACATCCTCGGCGCCGACACCGATGCCGAGAGCGCCGCCGCCGCGCAGCTCGCCTACTGGCGCGCCGCGCTCGCGGACCTGCCCGAGGAACTGCCGTTGCCCTACGACCGTCCGCGTCCGGCCGAACCCACCGGGCGGGCCGGGACGGTGCGGTTCGAGGTGCCGGAAGCGTTGCAGCGCAGGCTCACCGAGGTCGCGCGGGCCAACGGCGTCAGCCTGTTCATGGTGCTGCGCTCCACCCTGGCCGTCATGCTGCGGGTGGTCACCGGCGGCCGCGACATCGTCATCGGCACGCCGGTCGCCGGGCGCTCCGACACCCGCCTCGACGACCTGGTCGGCATGTTCGTCAACACGCTGATCCTGCGCTCGGACGTGGACCCCGACCGCACCTTCGCCGAACTGCTGCAGGCCGACCGCGATAGCGAACTGTCCGCCATGGCCAACGCCGAGGTGCCCTACGAGCGGGTCGTGGAGGAACTGCAGTCCGGCGAGGACCGGCACCGCCGTGTCGGAGCCGGGCCGCTGCTGCAGGTGGCGCTGAGCGTGCAGGACACCCCGGCGCCCGTGCTGCGGCTGCCCGGCCTGTCGCTGCACGCCGAGGAACTTGACATCGCGCTGGCCAAGTTCGACCTCGAACTGCGGGTGCTGCCCGGCCTCGCCGCCGACGCACGCGTCTTCGAATTCGTCTACGCCGCCGAGCTGTTCGAGCAGCAGACGGTGACCATCCTGGCCGAACGCCTGGTCCAGGTGTTCGAGGCCGTCACCGGCGACGCGCAGGTGCGGGTGCGCGACATCGACGCGCGCACCGAACTCGAGCGCGAGATGTTAACCCCCGCCTGGGGTCCGGTGCCCGAACCGCAGTGCAGCCTGGCCGCCTACTTCGCGGCCACCGCGCACCTCAACGCGGACCGGGTGTTCCTGCGCTTCGACGAGACCGAACTGACCTACCGCGAAGCCGACATCTACTCGAACCGCCTGGCGCGGGCCCTGATCGACCGCGGCCTGGGCCCCGGCGACCGGGTGGCGCTCGGCCTGACCCGCTCGGTGGAATCGGTGCTGGCGGCCCTGTCCGTCGCCAAGTGCGGCGCCGCGTTCGTGCCGGTGGACCCGAACTATCCGGCGGATCGGGTGCGGCACATGCTGACCGACTCCGGCTGCCGGGTCGGGATCAGCCTGACCGAGTACGCGGACGCGCTGCATGCCGCTGCCGGGGAGCACCCGGTGGACTGGCTGCTGCTCGACGACCCCGAGCTGCTCGAAGTGCTCGAGGTGCTCGACGAGACCGCGATCACCGACGCCGACCGCACCGCCACCCTGTGGACGGTGGACCTCGCCTACATCATCTACACCTCCGGTTCGACCGGAAAACCCAAGGGCGTGGCCGTCACCCACGGCGGACTGTCCAACTTCGCCGACGAGATCCGCGAGCGCATGCGGGTCGAACGGGACTCGCGGGCCATGCATTTCGCGTCCCCGAGCTTCGACGCCGCCGTCTTCGACATGCTGCTGGCGGTCGGCTCCGGTGCGACCATGATCATCGTCCCACCCGACGTGTACGGCGGCGACGAACTGGCCTCGCTGATGGACCGCGAACAGGTCAGCCACACCTTCATGACCCCGGCCGCGCTGGCCACCATCGACCGCGAGCGCTGGCCGCTGCCGCACCTGCGGTCGGTCATGGTCGGCGGCGAGGCCTGTGGTCCGGAACTGGTGGCGCGCTGGGCTCCCGGTCGCATGATGTTCAACGGCTACGGGCCCACCGAGACCACCGTCGTCATCACCGTCGCCGGGCCGCTCGCGGTCGGGGAGCCGGTTACCATCGGCAAGCTGGTGCGCGGCGCGCGGGCACTGGTCCTCGACGAACGCCTGCGGCCGGTCCCGGTCGGCGTCCCCGGTGAGCTGTACCTCGGCGGACAGGGTGTCGCGCGCGGCTATTTCGAACGGTTCGAGCTGACCGCGGCCCGCTTCGTGGCCGACCCGTACGGCCCGCCCGGGTCACGGGTCTACCGCACCGGTGACGTGGTGCGCTGGAGCGCCGACGGCGACATCGTCTACCTGGGTCGCACCGACCACCAGGTGAAGGTGCGCGGTTTCCGCATCGAGCTCGGCGAGATCGACGGCGTGCTCACCGCGCATCCCGCGATCCGCTTCGCGCACACCGAGGTCCGCGAGATCGCCGGCGTGCGGCGCATCGTGTCGTTCGTGCTGCCCGCCGACGGCGGCACGCCCGACCTCGAGCAGCTGCGCGGCCACTGCGCCGGACACCTGCCCGCGCATATGGTTCCGAGTTCGCTCACCGTGCTCGACCACATTCCGCTCACCCCGGTCGGCAAGCTGGACCGTGACGCGCTGCCGCCGCCCACGGCGCTGCTCGCCTCGGTCTCGCGCGCACCGGAGACCGACACCGAGCGCCTGGTCGCCGAGGTGATCGGGGAACTGGTCGGCGCGCCGGGGGTCGGCGCGGACGACAGCTTCTTCGAGGTCGGCGGAAACTCGCTGCTGGCCACCCAATTGGTGGCCCGGCTGGCCACCGCCACCGGGGTGCGGCTCGAGGTGCGGGCCGTGTTCGCCACTCCGACCGTGGCCGGGCTCGCGGTCGCGTTGGACGCCGGTTCCGCCTCGGACGACCTGCGCCCGGAACCGCGCCGGCGCACCCGGCCCGAGCGGATCCCGCTCTCCGCGGCGCAGCGGCGGCTGTGGTTCCTGGAGAAGTTCAATGCCTCCGGGGAGAACGGGGAAGCGCTGGGCGCCTACAACGTTCCGGTCGCTCTGCGCCTGCACGGCGAACTGAACGTCGCGGCACTGCGCGCGGCTCTGCACGAGGTGCAGGAACGGCACGAGACGCTGCGCACGGTGTTCCCCGAGATCGACGGCGAACCGTGCCAGCAGATCCTGGAACCGGGCGATGCCGCCGTCGGGCTGCCGATCCGGTCCGTGACCGAGGCCGAGGTGCCGGGCGAGATCCGTCGCGTCACCGCCGGTGGGTTCGACCTGGCCACCAGCGTGCCGCTGCGCGCGGCCCTGCTGCGGCTGCCGGGTGACCGGACCGAGCACGTGCTGGTGCTGGTCGTGCACCACATCGCCATGGACGGCTGGTCGCTGCAACCGCTCGCCGCCGACGTGGCCGCCGCCTACCGGGCGCACGTCGCCAAGCAGGCCCCCGAATGGCCCGAACTGCCCATCCAGTACGCCGATTACACGCTGTGGCAGCAGGATGTGCTGGGCCGCGAGGACGATCCGGAATCGGTGATCAGCGGCCAGCTCGACTACTGGCGGCGCGCCCTGGACGGTCTGCCGGAGCTGCTCGCGGTGCCGTCGGACCGGCCGCGCCCGCCCGCCCCGACCTATCGCGGCGGCACGGTGGAATGCGCGCTGGACCCGTTCACCCACCGCGAATTGCAGGCGCTGGCAGCCGAACACGGCGTCACCATGTTCATGGTGCTGCACGCGGCACTCGCGGCACTGTTGCATCGGTTGACCGCCGCCGACGACATCGCCGTGGGCACGCCCATCGCCGGGCGCGGCCACCCCGCGCTGGACCGGCTGGTCGGCATGTTCGTCGGAACCCTGGTGCTGCGCACCGGCATCGACGGCGGCGTCAGCTTCGCCGATCTGCTGCGCACGGTCCGCGACACCGACCTGGAAGCGTTCGCGCACGCCGACGTACCGTTCGAGCGGCTGGTCGAGGTGCTCAACCCGGTCCGCTCGCAGGCCCACCACCCGATGTTCCAGGTGATGCTGTCGGTGCAGAACCAGCCCGTCCGGGTGCTCGAACTGCCGGGCCTGCGGATCGAGGCCGACGACGCCGACCCCGGCATCGCCAAGTTCGACCTGCAGTTCACCCTCACCGAATCCTGGACCGCGGCACGCGAACCCGACGGCATCACCGTCTCGGTCAACTACGCCGCCGACCTGTTCGACGAGGACACGGCCCAGGGACTGGCCCAGCGGTTCGTGCGGCTGCTCGGTGCGGCCGCCGGACACCCGAGCACCGCGATCGGCGATCTGGACCTGCTCGACACCGCCGAGTGGACGGCCCTCGCGCCGGTGCGCGGCGCGGAACCCGGGCTGCCGATCACCTTCCCGGAGGTGTTCGAGGCCGCCGCCAACCTGAACCGGGCCGCCATCGCGGTCCGCTCGGCGGGCACCCAGATCTCCTACGACGCCCTCGACCGCTGGACCAACCGGCTCGCCCGGGTCCTGATCGGTTACGGCGTCGGACCGGAAACCCTGGTCGCCATGGGCATTCCGCGGTCGGCCGAATCGGTGGCGGTGACCCTCGCCATCGCCAAGGCCGGCGCCGCCTTCGTACCCGTCGACCCCGGGTACCCGGAGCAGCGGATCAGCCACATGCTGCTGGATTCCGGTGCGGCCGTGGGCATCACCCTGTCCACCCACCGCGAGCGCATGCCCGACGGCGCCAACTGGACCGTGCTGGACGCGCCGTCGTTCCGGCGTCGCGTGCTGGCCACCTCCGACGCGCCCATCCGCGACGGCGAGCGGATCTCGCCGCTGCGCATGGACAACCCGGCGTACGTCATCTACACCTCCGGGTCCACGGGTATCCCGAAGGGCGTGGTCGTCACCCATGGCGGCCTGTCCAACTTCGCCGCCGAGACCGCGCAGCGGTTCGACGTCGGGCCCGGCTGCCGCGTGCTGCACTTCGCCACACCGAGTTTCGACGCCGCCATGCTCGACCTGCTGTTCGCGCTCGGCGGCGCCGCGACCCTCGTCATCACCCCGCCCGGCGTGGTCGGCGGCGAGGAGCTGGGGAAGGTGTTCGTCGACGAGGGCATCACCCACGCCTTCATCACCACCTCGGCCCTGGGCACCGTCGACCCGTCCGCCGTGACCGCGATGCGCCATGTGCTGGTCGGCGGCGAAGCGCTGCCGCCGGACCTGGCCACCCGGTGGGCTTCCGGCCGCAAGCTCTACAACGCGTACGGGCCGACGGAAACAACCATCGTGACGGTGATCTCGCAGCCGTTGACGCCCGGCGGGCAGATCACGATCGGCGGGCCCATCCGCGGTGTCGGCGCGACCGTCCTGGACGCGCGCCTGCACCCGACCCCGGCCGGGGTCACCGGTGAACTGCACCTGGCGGGCGCGGCCCTGGCCCGCGGCTACCTGCGCCGCCCGGGCTTGACCGCGCAGCGGTTCGTGGCCAATCCGTTCGGCAAGCCGGGCGCCCGCATGTACCGCACCGGCGACCTGGTTCGTTGGCTCGAACGCGGCGGCAGCGCACGGGATCTGGACTACGTGGGCCGCACCGACCATCAGGTCAAGATCCGCGGCTTCCGCATCGAGCTCGGCGAGATCGACGCGGCGCTGGCCAAGCACCCGGCGGTGGAGTTCGCGACCACCATCGGGCATCGCACCCCGGCCGGGTCCACCGCGCTGGTGGCGTACGTGAAGCCGTGCACCGGAACCGCGCCCACCCCGGCCGAACTCACCGCGCACATGGCCGCCCTGGTGCCCAACTACATGGTGCCGCAGTCGATCATGTTGCTGGACCGGGTGCCGCTGTCGCCGGTCGGCAAGCTCGACCGGAAGGCGTTGCCGGAACCGGTGTTCGCGGCCCGAGAGGGCTACCGGGCGCCGAGCGGACCGATCGAGGCCGCCCTGTGCGCGGCGTTCGCGGACGTGCTCGGCCTCGGCGAGGAACGCCAGGTCGGCGTCGACGACGGGTTCTTCGAACTGGGCGGCAACTCGCTGCTGGCCACCAAGGTGGTCGCGCAGTTGCGGGCCGCTGGGATCGACCTGCCCGTGCAGGCCATGTTCGGCGAATCCACGCCGGCCGCCATCGCCGCCCGCCTGTCCGCGGCCGACGGCGATGTCGGGGCGGCGCTGACCGCGGCGCTCGGCCCGGTGCTGCCGCTGCGCCCGAGCACGGATGCGACGCTGCCGCCGCTGTTCTGCGTGCATCCGGCGATCGGCCTGTCCTGGTGCTTCGCCGGACTGCTGTCGCACCTGCCGCCCGAACGGCCGGTGTACGGCCTGCAGGCGCCGCACGTGGCGGGCGAGGAGAGCCACCGGACCATCGCCGAAGCCGCGAAATACTATGTGGCGCACATGAAGTCGGTGCAGCCCGAAGGACCGTACCATGTGCTGGGCTGGTCGCTGGGCGGACTCATCGCCCACGAGGTGGCGGTGCAGCTGCAGGAGGGCGGCGACGAGGTGGCGCTGCTCGGCATGATGGACAGCTACCAGCTCTCCGACCGGTGGCTCGAGCAGGCCATGCCGTCGGTGGCGTCGATCATCGCCGAATTCGGATCCGACCTGCTCGGCGGTGACGCCGACATCGATCCGCGCCTGACCCTGCAGGAGGCCGCCGAACTGCTGCGCGGCCGCTCCGGGCCGTTCGCGGCGCTCACGATCGAACACCTGGAACGGCTCTACACCGGATACGAGAACGGCACGGCCCAGGCGCACGACTTCCGGCCGCGGGTCTTCGACGGCGACCTGGTGTTCTTCACCGCCGCCGACGACGAGATCAACCGGGCGGACCCGGCGCGCTGCGCCGCGGCCTGGCAACCCCACGTCACCGGCATGGTGCACGACCAGCTGGTGCGCTGCACGCACGCCGGCATGACCACGCCGGAATCCCTCGCCGTCATCGGGCCGGTGCTGCGGGATCAGCTGGCGGAGATCGAAGCCCGGCGGGAGGGTACGCGATGAGTCTGGCCGTGGAAGTCCAAGGGCTGGTGAAGTATTACGGCAAGGTCCGGGTGCTGGACGGGATCGATCTGGAGATCCCGAGCGGCACCGTGATGGGACTGCTCGGACCCAACGGCGCGGGCAAGACCACCACCGTGCGGATCGTCACCACCCTGCTACGCCCGAGCTCCGGCACGGTGCAGGTGGCGGGCGTCGACGTGCTGAAGCATCCGGCGCGGGCCCGCACCCGGATCGGTCTGTCGGGCCAGTACGCGGCCATCGACGCCAATCTGTCCGGCTTCGAGAACCTGCGCATGGTGGCCCGGCTGTACGGCATGAACCACAAGCAGGCCACCGACCGCGCCACCGAGCTCTTATCGGCGCTCGGGCTCGACCACGCGGCCGGGCGCCGGGCCGGCACCTACTCCGGCGGTATGGCGCGGCGCCTCGACCTCGCCGGGGCGCTGGTGTGCAGACCTCCGGTGGTGGTGCTCGACGAGCCCACCACCGGGCTGGATCCCCGTGGGCGACTGGACATGTGGCGCGTCATCGGCGAACTCGTCGACGACGGCACCACCGTGCTGCTCACCACCCAGTACCTGGAAGAGGCCGACCTGCTGGCCGACCGCATCACCGTCATCGACCGCGGGCGCGTCATCGCCCGCGGCTCGGCCGACGAACTCAAGACCTCCATCGGCGGCGACAAACTGACCGTCACCCTGGCCGCCGGACAGGATCCCGCCCCCGCCCGGCGCGTGCTGGCCGGGGTCGGCATCGGCGAACCGGAGTACGACGAGCCCACCGACGGGCTGACCGTGGTGGTGAGCGACGGCACCCGCACCATGGTCGAAGCGCTGCGCCGCCTCGACGACGTCGGGGTGCACGTGCTCGACGCGACCGTGCACCGCCCCAGCCTCGACGACGTATTCCTGTCTCTCACCGGCAAATCCGCCGACCGCAAGATCGATGTGCCCGCCACCGAGTCAGTTCAAGAGGAGATCCTGTCGTGACGACCCTGCCCGCCGACCCGGAAGCGCCTCCGGGCGAGGAGACCGCGGCCACCGCCGAGGAGCAGAAGGTCCGCCCGGCCGGTGAGGGGCCCGCCATCCTGTTACCGCGGGTGGTGCGGGACAGCGCGATCGTCGCCTATCGCAACCTGATCACCATTCTGCGTGTGCCCACCCTGCTGGTGACCGCCACCATCCAGCCGCTGATGTTCGTATTCCTGTTCGCCTACATCTTCGGCGCGTCCCTGGGCGGCAGCCAGTACCGGGAGTTCCTGCTCGCCGGAATCTTCACGCAGACAGTCGCTTTCAACGCGGCATTCACCACCGTCGGCCTGGCGAACGATCTGCACAAGGGCATTATCGACCGGATGCGGACGCTGCCCATGTCGCGGCTGGCGGTGCTGATGGGCCGCACCCTGTCCGACCTGGTGGTCAATATCCTGGCGCTAGCGGTCATGGTGGCGTGCGGGTACGTGGTCGGCTGGCGGATCAACGGGGCGATCATGGACGCGGTGCTGGCATTCGCCGTCATCCTGCTGTTCGCCTTCGCCATGTCGTGGGTGGGCGCGATCACCGGGCTCATGTCGCCGAGTGTCGAGGTGGCCCAGAGTGCCGGGCTCATCTGGCTTTTCCCGCTGACCTTCATCTCCTCGGCGTTCATCTCCGGGGAGACGCTGCCCGGTCCGCTGCGCACGGTGGCCGCCTGGAATCCGATCACCGCGGTGTCGGCGGCCGGGCGCAAACTGTTCGGCAACGGGTCACCGCCCTCGTTCACTCCGGCCACCGGCTGGGCCGCCGACCACTGCGTCGAGTACTCGATCCTGTGCTCGGTGGGCATCCTGGCGATCGCGGTGCCGCTGGCCCTGGTGCAGTACCGCAAGGTCGCCAGTCACTGAGCGGGCTGGGCCTGCGGCAGGGCGCCGAGCTGGCCCAGCAGGTCGAACAGGTCGAAAGAGCCACGGAATTCGGTGATCCGGCCGTCGCGGACCTGGTAGAACACGACGCCGGGCACCGCCACCGTGCGGCCGGTCGCCGGGATTCCCTGGAACTCGCCGAGCTGGGTGCCGCGGCCGGTCCAGCGTTCGGCCACGCGATCACCTTCCGCCACCACCTCTTCCAGCGTCGAATGCCAGTCGGGGAAGGCGGTGCGCATGGCGGTGTTGAACGCTTTGAGGCCCTCGATCCCGCCGACCTCGGGGGCGTGGATGATGACATCGGGGGCCATCAGCTCGTCGGCCGCCGCCAGTCGGCCCGTGTTCCAGAATTCGTTCACGAAGCGCTCGATCAGCGCCTTGTTCGACTCGAACATGATCACTCCTCGATCGGTGGTCGGGGCTCGCGCTGAGCCCTCGTACCGACTGTGCGCGCTCGCGGCCGCCGGGAACATTCCAGAAAGCTGGTATCCCGTCGGCGCGGGCGCGGCCGTAGCCTGAGATGGTGGGGCAGCACCGATCGACGGATCGGGCACGGCGTGAGATCGTCCGCCTGTGCCACTCGGGGCTGGACGCGGGCACGGTTCTCACCGAATCACTGAGCGCGCTGCGCGCGGCCGTCCCGATCGCCGCCTACTGGGCGGCCACCACCGATCCGGCCACCGTCCTGTTCACCGGATCGGTCATCGACGAGATCCCCGCTGCGGCCACCCCGCTGTTCCTGGCCAACGAGTTCCTCGACGACGACGTGAACCACTTCCGGGCCCTAGCCGCCGCCCCCGACCCGGTCCGCACCCTGTTCGACGCCACCAGGGGCCTCCCCGGGACCAGCGCCCGCTATCGCGACATCCTCGCCCCGCTCGGCATGGGCGACGAACTGCGCGCGGCATTGCGGACCGGGGAGAGCTGTTGGGGTGTGTTGTGCCTGCACCGGGATCCCTCGCCGGAGGGCTTCCGCGCGGATGAGGTGGGTTTCGTGCACGCCATGACCGCGCATCTGGCCGAGGGCCTGCGCGCGGCGGTGCTGCTGTCGGAGGTGGAGACCGGCCCGGACGGGCAGCCCACGCCGGGCCTGCTGCTGCTCGACGACGCCGGGACCGTGCTGGCTCGCACCCCCGAGGCGAGCGTCCTGCTGGCCGAGCTCGCCGACCAGCCCGCGCGCGAAACGCTGCCGCAGGCGATCGTCGCGGTCGCCATGCGCCTGCGCAGTCTGGAACTGGATCCGAATTCGCCTGCGGTGCCCCGTGTTCGACTGCACACCCGTGCGGGTCGCTGGCTGGTCGCCCACGCCTCCCGGCTGCACACCGACCCGGGCGCGGACCCCGAGGGCCCGATCGCGGTGATCCTCGAACCGGCTCGCGCCCCGGAGATCGCGCCCCTGAAACTGGCCGCCTACCCGCTGACCCCGCGCGAATACCAGATCGCGGCCTTGGTCCTGGCGGGCAACTCGACCCGCCAGATCGCCGACACCCTGGTGGTCTCACCGTTGACGGTGCAGCAGCACCTGAAGTCGATCTTCGAGAAGTCCGGGGTGCGCAGCCGCCGCGACCTGGTCGCCAATCTGCTTGCCGCCCATTACGGCTCACCCCACTGACCCCCGGCGCAGAACGGGTCCCCCGCACCGATGGTGCGGGGGACCCGTGTTGTCG
>NZ_JBHWHH010000129.1:0-21265 GCF_042732555.1 Nocardia sp. NPDC059764 | reverse complement strand
GTCCCGGAGAGGGCGGGAAGCCTGCTCTCGTGCTGTATCCACCGAACTGCAGGGGTGTTGAGGTAATGGGACGTTTGTTCGGTACCGACGGTGTCCGCGGACTCGCGAACGGGTCGCTGAGTCCGGAACTGGCGCTACAGGTTTCGGCCGCGGCGGCGCAGGTGCTCAGTCGCGGGAAGAAGCGCGCCGTCGCCGTCGTCGGGCGCGATCCCCGCGCCAGCGGTGAGATGCTGGAGGCCGCCGTCACCGCGGGCCTCACCTCCGCGGGCGTGGACGTGCTGTCGGTCGGCGTGCTGCCGACGCCCGCCGTCGCGTACCTGACCGGCGTGTACGACGCGTGCCTGGGCGTCATGATCTCCGCCTCGCACAACCCCATGCCGGACAACGGCATCAAGATCTTCGCCGCGGGCGGGCACAAGCTGGACGACGCCGTCGAGGACCGGATCGAGGCGCTGGTCGCGGAGGGCGGGTTCGTTCGGCCCACCGGCGGCGCCATCGGACGTGTACTGGGCCGGCCCGGCCTGGGTGGGCACGTCTTCGACGTCACCGATCAGTACAGCCTCGAGGGCACCCACGAACGCTACGTCGAGCACCTGGTGCAGGCGGCCGGTCGTGACCTGCGCGGGCTCACCGTCGTGCTGGACTGCGCGCACGGCGCGGCCTCCGAGGTCGGACCCGCCGCCTTCCGCGAGGCCGGCGCGACCGTCATCGCCATCAACGCCGAACCCGACGGCCTCAATATCAACGACGGCTGCGGCTCCACCCATCTGGAGCAGATCCGGGCCGCGGTGGTCGAACACGGCGCCGACCTCGGTCTCGCCCTGGACGGCGACGCCGACCGCTGCCTGGCGGTGGACGCCACCGGCGCCGTGGTCGACGGCGACGCCATCATGGCCGTGATCGCCGTCGGCATGCGCGACTCCGGTGAACTCGTCGACAACACGCTGGTCGCCACCGTCATGAGCAACCTCGGCCTGCACATCGCCATGCGAGAGGCCGGAATCACCGTGCGCACCACCGCAGTCGGTGACCGCTACGTGCTCGAGGACCTCCGCAACGGCGGCTACACCCTGGGCGGCGAGCAGTCCGGGCACGTGGTGTTCCCGCGCTACGGCACCACCGGCGACGGCGTGCTCACCGGCCTCGAGCTGATGGCCCGGATGGCCGAGACCGGCAGCAGCCTGGCGGAATTGGCGGGCATCGTGAAGGTCGTCCCGCAGATCCTGGTGAACGTCCCGGTCACGGACAAGGCGGCCGTCGCCGTCGCTCCCGCGGTGCTGGAAGCCGTCGCGCAGGCCGAGCGGCTGCTGGGCGAGACCGGCCGAATCCTGCTGCGCCCCAGTGGAACCGAGCAGCTGGTCCGGGTCATGGTCGAGGCGACCGATCCGACGCAGGCCTCGCATCTGGCCGACCATCTCGCGAAGCTGGTCGAGGCCGTCTAGTCATCTCGTCGAGTGGCGCATCCGGGACTTCCCTCCCGGGTGCGCCATTCGACGTTTCAGAGGGTTTCGGTGAGGCCGCCGTCGGCCAGGTGCCAGCGCCGGGTCGCCGTCACGGTGTCGAGCATGCGGCGGTCGTGGGTGACCAGAAGCACCGTGCCCTCGAAGGATTCGACGGCCTGCTCCAGCTGCTCGATGGCGGGCAGGTCCAGGTGGTTGGTGGGCTCGTCGAGCACCAGCAGGTTCACGCCACGCGCCTGCAGCAGCGCCAGCGCGGCCCGGGTCCGCTCGCCGGGGGAGAGCGTGTCGTTGGGGCGCAGCACATGCGGGCCGCGCAGACCGAACTTCGCGAGCAGGGTGCGGACATCCGACTCGTTCCAGTCGGGGATCTGCGCGCTGAAAGTGTCCGCGAGGGTGGCGTTTCCGCGGAACAGTCCCCGCGCCTGATCGACCTCGCCGACCGCGACGCCCGAACCGATCGACGCGGAACCGTTGTCCGGCTTCATCTTTCCCAGCAGCAGCGACAGCAGGGTGGATTTGCCCGCGCCGTTCGCGCCGGTCAGCACGATGCGATCGCCCCAATCCACCTGCACCGTCACCGGTCCCAGGGTGAACTCGCCGCGGGACACCGTCGCGCCGGACAGGGTGGCCACCACCGCGCCGCTGCGGGGCGCGGCCGCGATGGACATGCGCAGCTCCCACTCCTTGCGCGGTTCCTCCACCGCGTCCAGGCGTTCGATGCGCTTGAGCGTCTGCTTGACCTTGGACGCCTGCTTCTCGGTGGACTCCGCGCGGGCCTTGCGGCCCATCTTGTCCGAATCCGCCTTCGACTTGCGGCGGGCGTTGCGGACACCGTGTTCCATCCAGTTGCGCTGCATATTGGCGCGCGCCTCCAGACCGGCCTTGGTGTCGGCGAACTCGTCGTAGGCCTCGCGGGCGTGGCGGCGCGCGATCGCCCGCTCCTCCAGATACGAGTCGTAGCCGCCGTCGTACACGCCGACCTGCTGCTGCGCCAGATCCAGTTCGACGATGCGATTCACGGTGCGCGCCAGGAACTCCCGGTCGTGGCTGATCACCATGAGGGGCTCGCGGACCCCGGTCACGAACTGCTCGAGCCGGGCCAGGCCGTCCAGATCGAGGTCATTGGTGGGCTCGTCGAGCAGCAGGATGTCGAAGCGGGACAACAGGACCGAGGCCAGACCGGCGCGAGCCGCCTGACCGCCCGAGAGCACGGTCATCGGGGTGGCCAGGCCGTGCGGGAGGCTGTCGGTGAGGCCCAGATCGGCGGCCACCTCCTCGGCGCGCTGCTCCAGGTCCGCGCCGCCCAGGGCGAGCCAGCGCTCCAGGGCGGGGGAGTACTCGTCGTCACCGCCGTCGGCGAGGCGTTCGGCGGCGGCGTCCATGGTCTGCTGGGCGGCGGCCACCCCGGTGCGGCGGTACAGGAACTCCAGCACCGTCTCGCCCTCGATGCGCTCCGGCTCCTGGGCCAGATAGCCGACGGTGGCGTCCGGCGGGCTCAGCACGATCTCGCCCTCGTGGGCGTCGCCGGCGGCGAGCATGCGCAGCAGGGTCGACTTGCCCGCCCCGTTCACACCGACCAGGCCGATCACATCGCCGGGGGCGAGGATCAGGTCCAGGTCGGCGAACAGCAGACGCTCGCCGTGTCCGGCGGCCAGGCCGCGCGCATGCAGAGTGGTGCTCACCAGGGCGATTCTGCCGTGTTCAGGGTGGCACCCTGACGTCGGGCCTCGGAAAGTTCAGGGTCGTTATCGGGCGACCGACCGATGTGCGCGCGGCGGCGGCTCGGCAGAGTGGAGACATGACCACAGAGTTTCCGACCCCGGCCCCGAAGCGACTGACCCGCTCCCAGCACGACAAGTGGATCGCCGGCGTGTGCGGCGGTCTCGCCGAATACGTCGGCTGGAGCCCCGGTCTCGTCCGCTTTCTCTTCATCCTCTCCTGCCTGCTGCCCGGACCGCAGTTCCTGCTCTACATCGCGCTGTGGATCATCATCCCCAAGCGCTGAGTCATCCCCAGGGCGCGAGTTATCCACAATCGGCATCGAAGGTGGTGCGAGGGGTGATCGCGAGTGCCAGGATGGTGATCACGCCACTGCGGAGGAGTGCACACCATGGTCACATCGGGTGATCTGCCCGGAATGGATCTGCCCGGACTGGACGCGCATTCGGAACTGGGTGGGCTAGGTGCGGTCGAGTTGTCGCACCCCACACAGGATCTCGACGCGGACGGTCTGGCCGACACCGTGACCACCGGCACCGCACACGCCATGCAGGTGTGGACGGATCTGGATCACGATGGCTACGCCGACCATGTGACCGTGGTGGACAGCGGCGGTGACTACGCCGCCTGGGAATTCCACCACAACTCCGACGGCACCACCGCGTGGGTGCGCACGGACGGCGGACACCTCGGCGGCACCTAGCCGGGACTGACGGGGGTTTCACGCCACGGGCTTCGGCCCGTGGGGAATCGAGGGGGGATCGATGGGTGAATCCGGCGACTTCGGCGTGCGCGTCACCGCCCTGCACACCGCGGCCACCACCCTGCGGGACAACGCCGGGGCACTGCGACAGCACGCCCACGCCATCGGCGACCACGCTTTCGGCCTCGGCAATGACGCGGCGGGACGTGACTACTCCGCCCAGGGCGCCGGGATCCACCGCGGATTCGAGCGCGCGGCAGGCTGCCTCCGGCATTGGGCTGCCGCGGCCGCCGCCACCGCCGATGTCTTCGACCGCGCGGCCACCGAATACGCCCGACTGGACCACGAACGCGCCGCCGCGCTTCACCAGGTCGGCCGATGACCTTCGACCCCACCGGCCAGACCGTCGACCAGATCCTCGACCACGGAGCGCCCGGGCTGCGCTACTGGGAACAGTTCCTGCCCTTGTACACCAAGGCATTCGGTGAACCCGCCGGTGTGACCGTGGCAGAGCTCTACGCCCGCTACGACGAACAACGTGGCCTCGACCTCGACGAATTCGACACCGCCCGAAGCGAACTGGACAAGGCGCTCGCCGATGCCGAATCCCGCTTCGCCTCACACCAAGCGGTCGCGAACTCCCTTCCGTCTGCCTGGACCGGCGCTACCGGAACCGAGGCCGTCGCCCTCCTGAATTCCCAACTGCGGCAGGCCCGCGAAGACCTCGACACCATAAGCACCGCCTCCCGGGCGATCGCCGCCGCCCTCGACCCGATCCGCGCCGCCATCCTCACCAAAGCGGAACGAACCCGCGGCCTCCTCGAGCCCACCCCCGACGGCGAAGCCCCCATCGCCCTCGACGGCAGAACCCCCGACGCCATCAGCGCCCTCGCGAAAGCGGACCCCTGGCTCACGGCCACCTTCCGGCCCGAGGTCGACCGGCAACTGGCCGCCTTCACCGCCACCTGTGCGGCCGCCGCCGACACCATCGAATCCCACTACCGCACCATCATCACGGCCTTCGAGCAGGTCATCGACCACACTTATCCACAACCATCCCAAGCCCTGCTGCCTCGACCGGAGACGAACTCCGCAGCCCTACTCGACAACTCTGCTGGGGCGCAGACCGACTCGGCTGCGGCGAAGACCAGTCTTGCCGGTGTGCAGCCCGGTGTGGTTCCCGCGCCGTCCGCGCCTGATCCTTCGCTGCCGACGGTAGGTCCCGGCCAATGCCCAGAAGCCGACGTCGGGGCGGCACAGGTGCGGGCCTGCTGCGGGCCAGGCGATTCGGGCACTCCCCAACCTACGCAGGAGGGACCCGGTCGGCCCGCCGCCGGCACCGCGACCGGGCAACGCTGTGACCCCACGTGTATGAAGGCCGCGCCCGCCCGTCCGGTCGAGGCCACCGAACCCGCTTCCGTCGGACCGGGGACCGCCGCGGAGCCGCCGGTTTCCGGTGCACCCACCCCGTCCGATTCGGGGTCCGTCGCCATGCCGAAACAGGCCGAGCCCCAGACCGAGATGTTCGCGCAGGCGCTCGAGGGCCTCATCGGCAAGCTCGAAACCGGTTTGCAGCAGGGAGTTTCCGCCGTTCTCGAACAGCTCGGCTCCCTGTCCGACCCCGCGTCCGATGCCCCAGGCGACGTAGAGGCGCCCGCGGGGCAGGAGAAGTCTGCCGAACCGCACCCCGGCCCGGCGACGTCGAACCTTCCGTCCGGTCATCTCGAATTCAACCTCGCTGGAAAGCATTTCGTAGTCGATCGCGACCCGACGGGTGACACGTCCATCGCTGTCACCGACGAATCCGGCCGGACTCAGGTCTGGAGCCTGACAACCGACGACTCCGGTAAACCCGCACTCGCCCCGGACAACACAGTCGGGCACCCGCTCGCCCCTGCAGTCGGTGACCCCGGTCCGGCGACTGCCGCGCCAGACCCGCGCCCACCAGAAAATTCGCCTCCGGTGGAAGCTGCCACGCCGCCGGGTTCACCTTGCGCCACGGAGGTCCCGACCGGATTCACGCCGATTCAGGTCCCCTGTGTGGCTCCGCCGTCGGCTGAATCGCCCACTCCAGCAGCGCCTTCCGGAGGGCACGAACCGCCCGTGCCCACATGCACCGGAACTCCCGAGCTGGACGCCGGACAGTCTCCGGACGGCGGCGAGCTGTCCGGGTGCGACGGGCTCGGCGGCGTCGAGCCCGGTGGGTCCACCGTCTGCCCGGCGGTCCCCGAAACCCCAGGGCCGACCGCGCCGCTGGGCGGCGGCGAGTCGCCACCGGACGAAGGGGGTCCGCCCGGTGACCTGTCTGTGCCAGTGCCACCCGCCGATCCTGGCGCGGACCTGGGAAGTCCCGATGTGCCGCTGGAGATTCCGGAGGCCGGCGTCGAGATCCCTTGACCGTCGCTGGGAGTCGGGTTACTTGCGGAGGGCCTGGATGAGTTGGAGGACGGGGAGCTTCTGGGGCTGCTCCGGCTCGTCCTCGACGGCGTCGGGGTCGACGACCTGGGTGTGGGGGATGAGGGCTTCCGGGTCGGCGAACGGCTTGTACTTCTTGTCGCCGAGGAGGGTGTAGTTGAGGTAGCCGACCAGGAGGGCTCGGGTGAGGCGCTCGGTCTTGGGCTCGTGCTTGCCCGCGCCCAGGGCGGCGAGGGCGCGGCGGCCCTCGACCATGCCGTTGTGGGTGGCCTTGTCGAGCGAGCGGAGGATCGCGCCTTCGCCCCAGGCGGAGGCCAGGGGGAGGGCGTCGGAGCTGACCGAGTCGATGTCGGCGGCGCCGGCCAGGATCAGGGCGGGGGCGTCGACCTTGGTCGCCAGGGCCTCGGCGGAGGGGGCGGTCGGGGCGGGGAAGAGGGCGGCGACGGCGGCCACCTCGCGCTGGGAGGCGGCGATGACGGCCGCGCCCGCGCCCATACCGTGGCCGACCAGGGCCAGGCGGTCGGGGCGGACGCTGATATTGCCGGTGCCCAGCCGCACCCCGGCGCAGATGTCGAGGGTGGTGAGCAGGTCGGTGGCCAAGTTCAGGTGCGAGGGGATGGGCCCGCGTTCGGTGTCGGGCGCGGCCGCGACATAACCCCAGGAAGCGAGGTGTTCGAGCAGGCGGCGGTAGTTGCCGACCCCGGTCAGCCAGCCGTGCCCGAAGGCCACCGCGGGCAGGTTCAGCCCCTTGCCGGGCGTGTACACCACCCCGGGCAGCCCGGCGATGCCGAGATTCCCGCGCAGCACCTCGTGCGGGCCACGCAGGGTCAGAGTGCTCAGGAGCGATTTCACAGACACCGACACGGAGATGAACTTAGTCGGTCCGGCGGCCGAATGCCTCGACCGCACAAGGTTCGCGGCCGTCTCGGTTCTGGACTGCGCTCCGCCTTCCCGCGCTTGTAGCGGAAAAGGGGAGCGAAGCGGAGGAGCGGAGGAGGGAAGAACCGAGACTTCGGGGCCGTGAACCAGCCGGAGCGGAGCGGAGGCCAAAAACACAGCTAGGCTGGTGAGCCATGTGCGGAATCGTGGGGTATGTGGGGTACCGGGATGCGCTCGGCGTGGTGGTCGATGCGTTGCGCCGCATGGAGTATCGAGGCTACGACTCGGCCGGAGTCGCGATTCTGGACGGGTCGGGCGGGCTGGCTGTCGAGCGCAAGGCCGGGCGTCTGGCCAACCTGGAGGCCGAGCTGGTCGACCGCGGGCCCGAGTACTACTCCGGGTCCACCGGCATGGGCCACACCCGCTGGGCCACGCACGGTGCGCCCACCGACCGCAATGCCCACCCGCACCGCGACCGCACCGGCCGGGTCGCGGTGGTGCACAACGGCATCATCGAGAACTTCGCCCCGCTGCGCCGCGAACTCGAGGAGACGGGCGTCGAGCTGGGCAGCGACACCGACACCGAGGTGGCGGTGCACCTGGTGTCACAGGCCTACGCGGCCGGAGACACCGCCGGTGACTTCGTCGCCTCCGCGTTGAGCGTGGTGCGCCGCCTGGAGGGTGCGTTCACCCTGGTCTTCACCCACGCCGACCACCCGGGCACCATCGTCGCCGCCCGCCGCTCCACCCCGCTGGTGGTCGGGGTCGGGCAGGGCGAGATGTTCATCGCCTCCGACGTCACCGCGTTCATCGAACACACCCGGGAGGCAGTCGAACTCGGCCAGGACCAGGCCGTGGTCATCACCGCCGACGGCTACCGGGTCACCGACTTCGCGGGCATCGCCGACGAGGCGCGCACCCGCCCGTTCACCATCGACTGGGACCTGGCCGCCGCTGAGAAGGGCGGCCACGACTACTTCATGCTCAAGGAGATCGAGGAGCAGCCGACGGGCGTCGCCGACACCCTCATCGGCCACTTCGCGAACGGCCGCATCGTGCTCGACGAGCAGCGGCTGCACGATCAGGAGCTGCGCGAGGTCGACAAGGTGTTCGTAGTCGCCTGCGGCAGTTCGTATCACGCGGGCCTGCTCGCCAAGTACGCCATCGAACACTGGACGCGGCTGCCCGTCGAGGTCGAGCTGGCCAGCGAATTCCGTTACCGCGACCCGGTTCTGGACCGGTCGACCCTGGTGGTCGCCATCTCCCAGTCCGGCGAGACCGCCGACACCCTGGAGGCGGTGCGGCACGCCAAGGAGCAGAAGGCGCGGGTCCTCGCCATCTGCAACACCAATGGCGCGCAGATCCCCCGTGAGGCCGACGCCGTCCTCTACACCCGCACCGGCCCGGAGATCGGGGTGGCGTCGACCAAGGCGTTCCTGGCCCAGATCACCGCCAACTACCTGGTCGGTCTGGCGCTGGCGCAGGCGCGCGGCACCAAGTACCCGGACGAGGTGGCGCGCGAGTTCGCCGAACTGGAGTCCATGCCGAAACTCGTTGCGCAGGTGCTGGAATCGGCCGAGAAGGTGCGCGCGATCGCCCGCCAGTTCGCGCAGGTGCCGACGGTGCTGTTCCTGGGCCGCCACGTCGGCTACCCGGTCGCCCTCGAAGGCGCGCTCAAGCTCAAGGAACTCGCGTACATGCACGCCGAGGGCTTCGCCGCGGGCGAGCTCAAGCACGGCCCGATCGCGCTCATCGAGGACGGCCTGCCGGTGTTCGTGGTCATGCCGTCGCCGAAGGGCCGGGCGGTGCTGCACTCCAAGCTGCTCAGCAATATCCGCGAGATCCAGGCCCGCGGCGCGCGCACCATCGTCATCGCCGAGGAGGGTGACGACACGGTGCGTCCGTTCGCCGATTTCCTGATCGAGATCCCTTCGGCCCCAACGCTGTACCAGCCGCTGCTGTCCACCGTCCCGCTGCAGATCTTCGCCGCCGAGGTGGCGCAGGCGCGCGGCTACGACGTGGACAAGCCGCGCAACCTGGCCAAGTCCGTCACCGTCGAGTAGGACCGGCCCGTCACTGGACGGTGACGGTGCCCTTCATGTCCGGGTGCAGCGGGCACAGGTAGCGGTAGGTGCCCGGCGTCGTGAAGGTGTGGCTCCACTCGCCCTTGCGGATGATCGGGCTGTTGATGCCGAGCGCGACATCCCCGATGCCCTGCACCGCGTGCGGGGCCTTGTCGTCGAACTTCCAGGTCACGGTGTCCCCGGCCTTGACGGTGATGTCGGCCGGGGAGAACTTCATGTCCGTCACAGTCACGGTGACCGCGGCGGGCGCGGCCGGACCGGTCGAGGTCGCCGCCGAGGACGCCGGAGCCGCGGCCGTCGAGGTGGCGGCGGGCTTCGAGGTGTCCGAAGAGCAGCCCCCGGCCGCTAGCGCCGCCGCCACGACGGCGACGAGAAGCAGGGCACGCGAGGACGACTGGCGGATCGGCATGTCAGCCAGGCTAGTACCCGCCGATAGCGGACCATTCGCGGGACCGCCCTGACCTGCGCGGGGAACCGACGGGCGTAGTCTCCACAACGGCAGGCAGTCCGAATCCGGGAGGCGACCCATGACCGCACCGGCGGTGCGCGACCACGCGGTACTCGACTACTACACGGCCGACGAGGTGCGGGTCGCCGAAGCCGAACTCTTCACCCGCGTACCCGCCGGAATGCCCATGCGACGAGCCGCCTTCGGCCTCGCCGAGGTGGTGGTCGGCGAACTGCGCGAACGCACCGGCGGCATCGCCGGACGCGCGGTCACCCTCCTGATCGGCTCCGGCGACAACGGCGGCGACGCACTGTGGGCGGGCTCGTTCCTGCGCCGCCGCGGCGTCGCGGTCCGCGCGATCCTGCTCGCCCCCGAGCGCGCCCACGCCGAGGGATTGGCGGCGCTGCAGCGGGCGGGCGGGCGAATCGTCGAGGCTCCCCCCACCGCTCACGAGCCGCGCGGGGACGCGGCGGCGCGGGAAGACGTGGCCGAGGCGATCCTGGGCCTGCCGGACCTGGTGGTGGACGGCATCGTCGGGATCTCCGGACGCGGGGCGCTGCGGCCGGTCGCGGCGGAATTGGTTGCGGGCGTGCGCTGCCCGATCATCGCCGTCGATCTGCCCAGCGGCGTCGACCCCGACACGGGGGCGGTGAACGGTCCGGCCGTCCGGGCGGATGTCACCGTCACCTTCGGCGCGTTGAAGCCCGTGCACGCCCTGGCCGCACCGCATTGCGGCCGAATCGAGCTGGTACCCATCGGATTACGGCTGCCCGAATCGAATCTGATCGCGCTCGAACCACGGGCGGTCGGCGCGGGCTGGCCCGTCCCCGGCCCGTTCGATGACAAGTACACGCAGGGCGTGACCGGTGTGTGCGCGGGCAGCGGCACCTACCCGGGCGCGGCCGTGCTGTGCGCCGGCGGCGCGGTCGCGGCCACCTCCGGCATGGTGCGCTACGCGGGAACCGGCGCGGCGCAGGTGCTCGCCCACTTCCCGGAAGTGATTGCCGCCGAATCCATTTCCGCGACAGGGCGCGTGCAGTCGTGGGTCATCGGCCCCGGCGCGGGCACCGATGCCGCCGCCCGCGACCGCCTGGCCGAAGTGCTCGCCACCGACCTCCCCGTCGTGGTGGACGCCGACGCCCTCACCCTCCTGGCCGCCGACCCGACCCTGGTCACGGGTCGCGCCGCCCCCACGGTCCTCACCCCGCACGCCGGTGAGTTCGCCCGCCTCACCGGCGCCGAACCCGGCCCCGATCGAGTCGCCGCGATTCGCAAACTCTCCGAATCCTGGCGAGTCACAGTCCTTTTGAAGGGCAGGGCCACCCTGATCGCGAGCCCCGGCCACCCGGTCATCGTCAATGAGGCCGGTGGTTCCTGGGCCGCCACCGCCGGTTCCGGTGATGTCCTCTCCGGCATCATCGCGGCCCTGCTGGCCGCCGGCCGCAATCCCGCCTGGGCGGCGGCCGCCGCCGCCCGAGTCCACGCCCTGGCCGCCAACCTCGCCGCCCACTCCGCCACCACCGCGGGCGCCCCGATCTCCGCGTCCCCCTTGCTCTCCCACGTCCGCGAGGCCATCGGCACTCTCCGCGAACTCGGCGGGGGTTGCATCAACCGGTAGTGGCGGCGGTGTGCAGGGCCGTGCGGGCGGCGGCGATGACGGGGTGGTCGCCGGTGCCGCGGCGGTAGGCGAGGTGGGTGCGGCGGCGGGTGGGGATCGGGGTGAGAGTGACGGCGGCGGGGGCGGAATGGGTGCCGAGGTCGGGGACGAGGGCTACGCCCTGGCCCGCGGCGACCAGGTTGAGGACGGTGCCGAAGTCGTCGGCGTGGTGGCGGATGCGGGGTGTGAAGCCCGCGGCCAGGCAGGCGCGGACGGTCATTTCGTAGCAGAGGGTGCCGGGGGTGCCCGCGATCCAGGGGGAATCGGAGTGGGCGGTGAGTGGACCGGGGGTGAGGGTGGCGAGGTGGATGGTCTCCTCGAAGAGGGGTTCGGTGTCGAGGCCGGGTTCGGGGGTGAGGGGGACGTAGTCGTACTCCTGGAGCAGCGCGATGTCGAGGGTTTCGGCGCGCAGCGCGGCGGGGGCGGCGGCCGGATCCAGTTCGGTGACCAGGAGTTCCAGCAGCGGATGGTCGCGGCTGAGGGTGACCAGGGCGGGGGAGAGGATGTGGTGGACAGCCGTGGGGAAGGCGCCGATACGCAGGGTGCCGGTGAGTTCGGTTCGGGCGGAAGCGAGTTCGGCGGTCGCCTGTTCCAGGACGGCGAGGATGGTCTCGGTGTGCTCGACCAGGCGCAGCGCGGCGGGGGTGAGGGCGACGCTGCGGCCGGTGCGTTCCAGGAGCGGCAGCCCGGCCTCGCGTTCCAGGGCGGTCAGCTGCTGGGAGACGGCCGAGGGCGTGTAGGTGAGGGCGTCGGCGACCGCGGCGATGGTCTTCCGGTGCGCGAGTTCGCGGAGCAGGCGCAGGCGACGGACATCCAGCATCAGTTGATCTTATGCTCGGGGATAGAAACGTGAAATAGACCTGACGCATCCGCTCGACCAGGCTGGTGCCATGACATTCAACGGCCTCTACGTTCCCCTGGTCACGCCCTTCACCGCCGACGACGAGCTGGCCGCGGACGCCCTGGAGGCGCTCGCCCACGAGGTGCTCGACGCCGGGGCTGCGGGCCTCGTCGCACTGGGCACCACCGGCGAACCCACCACCCTTACCCATGACGAACAGCGGCGCGTCATCGATGTCTGCGCCCATGTCTGCGCCGAACGCGACGCCACCCTGATCGTCGGCGCGGGCTCGAACGCCACCCACGACTCGGCGCGCGCCCTGGCCGCCCTCGACCCGCGCGCCGCCGCCGCCCTCGCCGTGGTCCCGTACTACAACCGGCCCTCGGAAGACGGTGTGGTGGAACACTTCCGGGTCCTCGCCGCCGCCAGCCCGGTGCCGGTGCTGATCTACCACATCCCCTACCGCACCTCCCGCACCCTGAGCGCCGAAACCCTGTGCCGGCTGGCCGAACTGCCGAACGTTGCGGGCTTCAAGTACACGGCGGGCGGCGTCGACGAGACCACGGTGGCCTTCCTGGCCCGCGTCCCCGAGCACGTCTCGGTGCTGGCGGGCGACGACCTGTTCGCCGCCCCGCTGCTGGCGCTGGGCGCGACCGGAGCGATTCTCGCGTGCGCCAATGTCGCACCTGCGGCCTACGCCGACCTGGTCGCGGCCTGGCGCACCGGCGCGCTCGACACCGGCCGCGCCCTCGGCAACCGGCTGGCCCCGCTGGCCGACGCCCTGTTCACCGAACCCAATCCCATTGTGGTGAAGGCGGTTCTGGCCGCGCAGGGCCGCATCCCCACCCCGAACGTGCGGCTGCCGCTGCTGCCGGCGAGCCCCGAAGCCCTCGCCGGAGCCCTGGCCGCCGTGCCCGCGGCACTCGCCGCGGCGGTCTGATTCCGCCCCGCGACGGCCGCCCCGACTCGGGTGTGACGCGAATCGCCCCTGCCCGGGTGGCAGGATCGGTGGTGTGAAGCAGCCCGACCCACAGGTGGAAACCCTCGTCGACCTGGACGCCATCGCCCACAATGTGCGCATTCTGGCCGAGCACGCCGGTGACGCCGCGGTCATGGTCGTGGTGAAGGCCGACGGGTACAACCACGGTGCGGTCGAGGTGGCGCGGGCGGCGCTGGCGGCGGGGGCGCGGGAACTGGGCACCACCACGGTCGCCGAGGCGGTGGCCTTGCGGACCGCAGGGATCACCGCGCCGATCCTCTGCTGGCTCAACACCTCCGACGCCGACTACGGCAGCGCCATCGCCGCCGATATCGAGATCGGGGTGTCGGCGTTCGCACAGCTGGAGGCGGTGGCCGCGGCCGCCCGGCGGCTGGGGCGCACCGCGACCGTCAGCCTGAAAGTGGATACCGGGCTCAACCGCAACGGGATTCCCGCCGCCGAATACCCCGAGGTCCTGGAGCTGCTGCGCCGGCTGGTCGACGACGGGACCGCCCGGCTGCGCGCGATCTTCTCGCACCTGGCGCTCGCCGATCAGCCCGAGCACCCGGTCAACGACCGGCAGCGGGAACGCTTCCTCGAGTTCATCGCCACCGCCAAGGAACACGGCCTCGAACCCGAACTCGTGCACATCGCGAATTCCGCTGCCGCGCTGACCCGCCCGGACCTCACCTTCGACATGGTCCGCCCCGGCATCGCCGTCTACGGCCTGTCACCGATTCCGGAACTGTCCGACTTCGGGCTGCGCCCGGCCATGACCTTCCGCGCCCGCGTGCTGCGGGTGAAGCGGGTCGCCGCCGGGGAAGGCGTCTCCTACGGCCACGACTGGATCGCCGAACACGACACCACCGTCGCGCTGCTGCCCGCCGGATACGCCGACGGCGTGCCGCGCACCCTCGGCGGGAAGTTCTCGGTGTGGCTGGGCGGCGCGCGCCGAACCC
This sequence comes from Nocardia sp. NPDC059764, assembly GCF_042732555.1. Lineage (NCBI taxonomy): Bacteria > Bacillati > Actinomycetota > Actinomycetes > Mycobacteriales > Nocardiaceae > Nocardia > Nocardia sp. NPDC059764. The sequence continues at coordinate 7,121 of NZ_JBHWHH010000129.1, read as the reverse complement.
AGATCGGGCGGGTGTGCATGGATCAGATCGTGGTGAACCTCGGCGAGAACGAGGCCGGAGTCCAGGCGGGCGACACCGCGGTGCTGTTCGGCGGCGAACCCGGACAGCCGCGCGCCCAGGAATGGGCCGACGCGCTCGGCACCATCAACTACGAGATCGTGTGCAATCCGCGCGGCCGCGTCGTACGCGACCACATCGGCGGTGACCGGTGAACGACCACCGCGTGCTCGCCACCGTCGAGGACACCGAGGCGCTGGGCCGCGAGATCGCCGAACAGCTGCAGGCCGGGGACCTCGTCATCCTCGACGGCCCGCTGGGCGCCGGCAAGACCGCGCTCACCCGCGGCATCGCCGCCGGGCTGGGCGTCCAAGGACGGGTCAGCTCACCGACTTTCATCATCGCCCGCCAGCACCGCGCCGGCGCGCACCCGGGCGCGGTGGCGCTGGTGCACGTGGACGCCTACCGGCTCGGCGGCGACCTCGACGAACTCGACGCCCTCGACCTCGACACCGATCTCGACCACGCCGTCGTGGTGGTGGAATGGGGTCTCGGCGTGGCCGAACACCTGGCCGACCGCCACCTGCGGATCCAGCTGCGCCGCGAACCCGAGTCCGATGTTCGCACCGCGGAATGGGAGTGGGTCGCCGCCACCTGATCCGGCGCGAGATTCCCGCAGGCAGACACCACGCCGAGTGGGCTGTACCACCCGGTATTGTTGAGGCAATCATGCTGATATTGGCTGTCGACACCGCGACTCCCGCCGTCACAGCGGGACTGGTGGAACTGGAACCGGCGCAACCCGGGTCGAACGCACCGCGCATCACCACGATCACCGCCGAGGTGACCGTGGACGCACGCGCGCACAACGAGGTGCTGACCCCCCAGATCCTGACCTGCCTGGCCGAATCGGGCCGCTCGCGGGCCGATATCGCCGCGGTCGTGGCGGGTATCGGGCCGGGGCCGTTCACCGGACTGCGGGTCGGCATGGCCACCGCCGCCGCCTTCGGCGACGCGCTCGGCATCCCCGTGTACGGGGTGTGCAGCCTCGACGCCATCGCCGCCGACACCGAGAGCTATCTGCGCGAGAGCTCCGACCCGGTGGAACTGCTGGTCGTCACCGACGCCCGCCGCCGCGAGGTGTACTGGGCGCGCTACCGCGCCGTCCCCGGCAGCCTCGTCCTCGAACGCTGCGAGGGCCCCGAGGTGAGCAAGCCCGGCGACCTGGACCAGGCCGCAGCCACCCTGATCGCCGGATCCGCCTCGCACGTCGACTATTTCGACCTGCCCGTGCTGCCGGTCGAGACGCCGTCCCCCGCCGGGCTGGTGCGCTGCGCCGCCGCCGACATCCTGTCCGGCGCCGTCCCCGCCCCGCTGGTACCGCTGTACCTGCGCCGCCCGGACGCCGTCGAGAAGAGCTACGCGCAGGTGGGCCGATGACCATCCGCATCGAACCGATGCGGCCCGCCGACGTCACCCGCTGCGCACAGCTCGAGCAGGTGCTGTTCCCCGAGGACGATCCCTGGCACGAGGTGTCGTTCCTGTCGGAACTGGCCGGACCGCACAACCGCTACATCACCGCCCGCGACGCCGGCGGGAACATGGTGGGCTACGCCGGAATCGCGTTGCTCGGCACCGCCGAACACCCCGAGGCCGAAGTCCACACCATCGGCGTCGACCCGGACCAGCACCGGCGCGGCATCGGCACCCTGCTGCTCGAGGCGCTGCTGCTGGAGGCCGGACGCCGCGGCGGACCCGTCTTCCTCGAGGTCCGCACCGACAACGCGCCCGCCATCACGCTCTACGAGAAGCACGGCTTCCACATCATCGGGCTGCGCAAGAACTACTACCAGCCCAGCGGGGCCGACGCGTACACCATGCGGCGACCGGCCATGGCCGGATTCCCGCAGGACGGATTCACCAAGGACGCCGAGGTCTCGTCATGATCGTCATGGGTATCGAAAGCTCCTGCGACGAAACGGGAGTCGGCATCGTGCGGCGGCTGCCCGACGGCAGCTGCGAACTGCTCGCCGACGAGGTCGCCTCCAGCGTCGACCAGCACGCCCGCTTCGGCGGCGTGGTGCCCGAGATCGCCTCGCGCGCACACCTCGAGGCCATCGTGCCCGCCATGCGCCGGGCCCTGGCCACCGCCGGGATCAGCAAGCCCGACGCGCTCGCCGTCACCATCGGCCCCGGCCTCGCCGGTGCCCTGCTGGTCGGCGTGGCGGCGGCGAAAGCCTATGCGGCGGCCTGGGATATCCCGTTCTACGCGCTCAACCACCTGGGCGGGCACGTCGCCGTCGACACCCTCGAGCACGGGCCGATGCCGCCCGCGGTCGCCCTGCTCGTCTCCGGCGGGCACACCCACCTGCTGCAGGTGACCGACCTCGGACAGCCCATCACCGAACTCGGCAGCACCGTCGACGACGCCGCGGGCGAGGCCTTCGACAAGGTGGCCCGGCTGCTCGGCCTCGGCTACCCGGGCGGACCCGTCCTGGATTCCATTGCCACCGACGGCGATCCGAAGGCCATCGCCTTCCCGCGCGGCATGACCGGACCCCGCGACCCGCGCTACGACTTCTCCTTCTCCGGCCTCAAGACGGCCGTCGCCCGCTATGTCGAAGCGGCGCAACGGGAAGGCCGCGACCTGCCCATCCCCGATATCGCCGCCTCCTTCCAGGAGGCCGTCGCGGACGTGCTCACCATGAAGGCGGTGCGCGCGGCGCAGGACGTCGGCGTCGACACCCTGGTGCTCGGCGGCGGCGCGACCGCCAACTCCCGCATCCGGTCGATGGCCGAAGAGCGGTGCACGGCAGCGGGAATCACCTTGCGTGTCCCCAAGCCGCGTCTGTGCACCGACAACGGCGTCATGATCGCCACCCTCGGCGCGCACGTGATCGCGGGCGGCGCACAGCCTTCCGCGCTGACCGTGGCCACCGATCCGGGCCTGCCGGTCTCCACCAGCTATCTGTGAGAGTCGGACCGCGGTGGTCGCCCGGCACGGGCGCCGAGGGTCAACGGCTCAGAGCCGGCCGCTGAAATCGCAGGGAGGCTGCATAAGCGGTGGCGCGCGGCGTCGGCGAGACGTGCGGTTCCGGATCGATCGGCGGCAGCGTGGTGCCCAGCAGCGGGCCCAGCAGGCGCGGCAGATCCGCGGGGAACGGGATCTGGGGTAGATCCGGGTCCGGACGCAGCGGCGGTTGCTGCGTGGTGACGCTGGGGACGACCGTGGGAGTGCCGTTCGCCGAACCGGTCTGGGCCGGGGGCACGGCGACAGTGGTGCGGTGGCTCGGGTTCTGGTTCATGGTCGGGTTGACCGAACTCGGCGCCGGAGCGGTGGTGGTCGGCACGGGCGGCGTGGTCGGCGGCTGCTGCGTCGAGGTCGGCGAGTAGTGCGCGGGCTGCGGTTCCTCGATCACGAACTCCTTGACCCCGTACCCGACGATCAGCCCGACCACCACGATCGCCCCGGCGAGCGTGCCCGCCAGCTTGGTGAAGGTGCCGATCGGCGCGTCCGAGCCCAGGCCGATCACCGGGAAGGCGGTCGGCACGGTCGAATCCGCCACCAGCGCCGCGCCTTTCGCGATCGCGGACTCCGGCTCCGGCACGGTGACCACCGGGATGTCGAGCTGGCGTTCCAGGCCCACCACCATGATCGGCACGTTCGCGCCGCCGCCGATCACCGCGACCGCCTCCGGGAACTTCGGGGCCCGCGTGAACACGCCGCGCGCGAACACCGCCAGATCGTGCAGCAGATCGGCGACGATCTCCTCGAAATCCACCCGGGTCAGCTTGAGCGGCTGCCCGGCCACATGGTCGATGGTCACCGCCGGGACCACCGACAGGTGCTCCTTGGCGGCGCGGCTGCGATTGAGCAGGATGCCGCGGTTCGGGCGGATGCCGCGCCGCGACAGGTGGCAGTCCAGCAGGTGCTGCAGGATCAGTTCGTCGATGGCGTTGCCGCTGATGGTGGTGATGCGCTCGGACCGCAGCACGGTGTCGTCGGCGTGATCGGCGACCGAGACCGTGGTGCCCTTGGCCCCGATGTCGATGACCGCCACCGTGTCCCAGCGGTCCAGCAGGCCGGTGTGCCGCAGGTACGCGAGGGCCGCGGTGGTCTCCGGAATCAGTTGCACGCCATGACGCTGCCGCCCGATGGCGGAACGGATGATCTGGGCCTGCTCGCGGTCCCGGTAGGCGACAGCGATATCGCCGGGCGGGGTGGAGTCGGGCTCGTGGTGGCCGTTGTTCCGGGCGCCCGCGCCGACCGGATGCACGGTGTCGCGGGGGATCTGGGTGGTCATCAACTCGATCGAGGAGGCCACGAGATCGCCGAGGTCGGAGTGCGCGGTATCGGCCGTCACGACCCGGTAGTCGAAGCTCTGGGCGCCGTTGGGCGCGGTGGCGACCGTCGCCGAGCACACCACTTCGCTCCCGGCCGAGATGCCGAGGGATGTTCGCATGTTCACCTCCCTTCGAGCGGATGGTCCTGGTGGAGACGACCATCTCGAACGGACTCCGGGCGCGCCCGACGGGTAGCGGACGATTCCGGCGAGCTACGGACCGTGGCGGGCTCGCGTCCGATGGGGCATCCGGACCTGCCACTGATCACTTGCGGTCTTGCTCTCTTCTCGAGCCCGTGCGCGGGGTTGCCGCACGGAAAGCGGGGTGAAGCAGATGTGTAACTGTCGACGGCGCGCGTGACCCGACCGATTCGGTCTTGCCGCGTGGCCGCCGTCAATGGTGTCACAATCCGTTATCCGAACGTTACAGATTTTCGGATTTCTTTGGAAGACCTCAGATTCCCGGGCCGTCACGTCGGCGAGTCGTGTCAGGAGGGTGCATTGGCAGCCCCTTGCCTTGAGCGCTGGCACTCCCGTGTATAGAGTGCTAGGTGGCACTGGTATTTGTGCTCAGGTGCCAGCTGATGACTACTGAGCAGGGGTCCCGGCACCCGCGACGACGGGGCTGATTGCACAGAGTCACGCACATGACCGAAACCGTGCGTCCGGGGAACAGCCCCGGACGAGAAGAATCCCCTGAAAGTGGAGGGCTCAACGTGGCGAGCGTGAACATCAAGCCGCTCGAGGACAAGATCCTCGTCCAGGCCAACGAGGCCGAAACCACCACCGCCTCCGGTCTGGTCATCCCCGACACGGCGAAGGAGAAGCCCCAGGAGGGCACCGTCATCGCTGTCGGCCCCGGCCGCTGGGACGAGGACGGCGAGAAGCGCATCCCGCTGGACGTCAAGGAAGGCGACGTCGTCATCTACAGCAAGTACGGCGGCACCGAGATCAAGTACAACGGTGCGGAGTACCTGATCCTGTCGGCCCGCGACCTGCTGGCCGTCGTCACCAAGTAAGAACGCTCCAACTCTCGGGGCCCAGGGGGCTTCCCCTGAACCCCTTACGAGAGACACCGCCCCGGAGTCGCAGCTGCCAATACAGCAACCGGCCCGGGGCGGAGTGCGTTCGCCCCCGACCTTCACAGGAGTAGGTACATGGCAAAGCAGATCGAGTTCGACGAGAAGGCTCGTCGCGCTATGGAGCGCGGCGTCGACAAGCTCGCCGACGCCGTCAAGGTCACGCTCGGCCCGCGCGGCCGGCACGTGGTGCTGGCCAAGGCCTTCGGTGGCCCGACCGTCACCAACGACGGTGTGACCATCGCCCGCGAAATCGACCTCGAGGATCCCTTCGAGAACCTGGGCGCGCAGCTGGTCAAGAGCGTCGCCACCAAGACCAACGACGTCGCCGGCGACGGCACCACCACCGCCACCGTGCTGGCGCAGGCGCTCATCAAGGGCGGCCTGAAGAACATCGCCGCGGGCGCCAACCCGATGACCTTGGGCAAGGGCATGAGCAAGGCCGCCGAGGCGGTCGCCGCCGCCCTGCACGCCGCCGCCACCCCGGTGAACGGCGAGAAGGCCATCGCGCAGGTCGCCACCGTGTCCTCGCGGGACGAGGAGATCGGCGCGCTCGTCGCCGAGGCGCTGACCAAGGTCGGCAAGGACGGCGTCGTCACCATCGAGGAGTCCTCGGGTCTGCAGACCGAGGTCGCCATCACCGAGGGCGTGCAGTTCGACAAGGGCTACCTGTCCCCGTACTTCGTCACCGACCCGGAGACCATGCAGGCGGTCTACGAGGACGCGTGGATCCTGCTGAACCGCGAGAAGATCAGCTCGCTGCCGGACCTGCTGCCGCTGCTGGAGAAGATCGCCGAGTCGGGCAAGCCGGTCGTCATCATCGCCGAGGACGTCGACGGCGAGGCGCTGTCCACCCTCGTGGTGAACGCGATCCGCAAGACCCTCAAGGTGGTCGCGGTGAAGGCCCCGTTCTTCGGTGACCGCCGCAAGGCGTTCCTGGACGACCTGGGCATCGTCACCGGCGGCACCGTGGTCAACCCGGACCTGGGCATCACCCTGCGTGAGGCCGGCCTGGACGTGCTGGGCAAGGCCCGCCGCGTCGTGGTCACCAAGGACGAGACCACCATCGTCGAGGGCGCGGGCACCCAGTCCGACATCGACGCCCGGGTCGCGCAGCTGCGCAAGGAGATCGAGAACACCGACTCCGACTGGGACCGCGAGAAGCTGGAAGAGCGTCTGGCCAAGCTGGCCGGCGGCGTCGCCGTCATCAAGGTCGGCGCGGCCACCGAGACCGAGCTCAAGGAGCGCAAGTACCGCGTCGAGGACGCCGTCTCCTCCGCCAAGGCGGCGGTCGCCGAGGGCATCGTCCCCGGCGGCGGCACCGCCCTGGTCCAGGCCGCCGCGACCCTGAACGCCCTGCGCGACACCCTGACCGGTGACGAGGCCGTCGGCGTCGAGGTCGTGCGCCAGGCCCTGCTGGCCCCGCTGTTCTGGATCGCCAGCAACGCCGGTGTCGACGGCGCGGTCGTCGTCTCCAAGGTGACCGAGGGCGAGAACGGCTTCAACGCCGCCACCCTCACCTACGGCGACCTGGTCGCCGAGGGCGTCATCGACCCGGTCAAGGTCACCCGCTCCGCCGTCGAGAACGCCACCTCGGTGGCCCGCATGGTGCTGACCACCGAGTCCGCCATCGTCGACAAGCCCGTCGAGGAAGCGGCCGACGCCCACGCCGGCCACTCCCACTGATCGATCGGTGACACCG
>NZ_JBHWHH010000128.1:0-21624 GCF_042732555.1 Nocardia sp. NPDC059764 | reverse complement strand
CGCCCGAGCAGCGAAAGACGTTTCGCGATAACTGATTTCGGGACGCGAGGGTAACTCGCCGGGGACGCCCGAAATGGTCAGCGGCACCCCGCCGCCGGCACGGGTTGCCAGTGGTTCACGGCACCCGGGCCGCCCGCTAAAGGCGCGGAGAGGCGGGGGAGCTCATGAGCTTCTCGGAGGCGGCCAGCAGCACGCAGGTGGCCAGACCGTCCATCGCCTTCTCCAGCTCACCGAGGGACGGGAAGCTGGGCGCGATGCGAATGTTCTTGTCCTCCGGGTCCTTTCCGTACGGATAGGAAGAACCGGCCGGGGTGAGCGCGATGCCCGCGTCCTTGGCCAGCGCCACCACCTTGCTGGCGGTGCCCTCCAGCACGTCGAGGCTGATGAAGTAGCCGCCCTTGGGCTCGGTCCAGGACGCCACCTTCGACGCGCCCAGCCGGTCCTCCAGAATCCGCAGCACCAGTTTGAATTTCGGCTCCAGGACGGCGCGGTGCTTCTGCATGTGCTCCCGCACGCCCTCGGCGTCGCCGAAGAAGCGCAGGTGCCGCAGCTGGTTCACCTTGTCCGGGCCGATGGTCTTCTTGCCCAGGTGCTTCAGGTACCACTCCACATTCGCGGTGGAGGAGCCGAAGAAGCTCACGCCCGAACCCGCGAAGGTGATCTTCGAGGTGGAGGCCAGCACGAACGGGCGGTTCGGGTTGCCGGCCGCGGCGGCCATGCCCAGCACGTCCAGCACCGGCTCGGCGGTGTCGGTGAGCGGGTGCACCGCATAGGCGTTGTCCCAGAACAGGCGGAAGTCCGGAGCCGCGGTCGGCATCGAAACCAGTTCGCGAGCAACGGCTTCGGAGAACGTGACGCCGGTCGGGTTGGAGTAGTTGGGCACCGCCCACAGACCCTTGATGCTCGGGTCGGACGCGACCAGCTCCGCGATCAGGTGGGTGTCGGGGCCGTCGTTCTTCATCGGGATCGGGATCATCTCGAAGCCGAGCGACTCGGTGATCGCGAAGTGCCGGTCGTAACCCGGCACCGGGCACAGGAACTTGAGCACCGGCTCGTCCGCCCAGCGGCGCTCCGAATCCGCGGTCCCGTGCAGCATGGCGAACACCAGCAGGTCGTGCATCATCTCCAGGCTGGCGTTGTTGCCGGCCAGCAGATTCGACACCGGGATGCCGAGCAGTTCGGAGAAGATCGCGCGCAGCTCCGGCAGGCCGTGCAGGCCACCGTAATTGCGGACGTCGGTGCCGTTGGCGTCACGGTAGTCGGCGGCGCCCGGCAGCTCCAGGAGTCCCTGCGAGAGGTCCAGCTGCTCGGGCGATGGCTTACCCCTCGTAATGTCCAGCGTCAGCTTCTCGGTCTTGAGCTTCGCGTAGTTCGCGGTCTGCGTCTCGTGTTCCGTCACGAGTTCCGCATGGCTCATCAAACCGAATTGCGTCTGCCGAGGCATCTGAGCGCCCTTCCAATGGCGTGGGATGTTTGTCCAGGGTTGCGCGCACCGCGAACCCAACCGCCCAGGTTACTAGGCGGCGTCTCCGATTCGGCAGGGATATCTGTACTTCCGTCACCCGCGACGACCGGCCCCGGAAAAAGAAAGGGGACCCAGCGCACCCGGCAGAGCCCGTTGACCCTTGCTGCCTTCCGGCCCTGGGGGAGTTCACAGGATGCGCGCCGCGCTGGATCCGTCGGCCAGTGTAGCGGCTCACCGCGCCCGGTGCCGCCCGGGGTCGATACGATGCCTGCGATATGCGGGGTCGCCCGCGATTTTCCGGAGGGGTAGAGACGATATGACGAGTTCCGATCCAGGAGCCGGCGCTCCGCACGATCCGCAGAAAGCCCAGGAGACCGCGCAATGGTGGGCCACCGCGCCCGCCGCCGGGGAGGGCCAGCCGGTTCAGGGTGCGGACCCGACGATGCTCAACTACGCCGCCGGCGGCATGCCCCCGTACACGCCGCCCGCCCAGCCCCTTCCGACCGGGCAGTCCGCGCCCGGCTACCCGCAGCAGCCGATGCCCGGCTACCAGCAGCCCATGACCGACGCCTACGGCCAGCCCCTGTCCGGCGGCTTCCCGCAGCAGCAGCAGTACGCCCAGCCCCCGGTCCCGCCGCCGGGCCAGGGCTACGGCTATCCGGCGCAGCCGCCGCGTTCGGGCGGCAATAAGACCGGTTGGATCATCGGCGGGGTGATCGGTCTGGTGGTGATCGTCGGCGCGGTGATCGGCGTGGTCGCGCTCAGCGGCAGCGACAGCCCGTCGCCGCTGGGCGGGGACAAGAAGAAGGCCGCCGGGAAGTACTCCATGGAGGGCATCACCAACGGCTGCACCGTGATCGACACCTCGGTGCTCAACAAGTGGGCCGCGAACTCCAAGGGCACCCCCGAGCACTCCGAGACCAAGCCCACCGACTATTCGGGCGGCCGCTTCGACTGCCGGGCCGGCAACGAGGAAACCTCGAAGACCGACAAGTACGCGATCGCCAATACCGCCGACCTCACCCTCAACGTCTCGCTGCTGAGCGGCTCGTCGAGCGCCTACAACCGCCCCGAGTACGACATCTGGAAGACCAGCGACACCGGCACCACCGGCAGCGGCCGCACCGCCGGTGACGTGAACGGCATCGGCGAGGCCGGCTACTGGGCGGCCAAGGTCGACGACTACTCCTCCTTCACCACCACCGACTACACGGTCGCGGTCAAGGACGACAACGCCTCGGTGAAGGTCAACATCCGGCTGCGCATGGGCAAGGGCCAGAGCGTCAGCAAGGACGAGATCGCCCAGGTGTGCAAGGAGCAGGCCCAGAAAGCGCTCAACAATCTGAAGAAGAAGTAGCCGCCGACCACTGCATTTGCTTCCACCAGGGGTGTACCCGGTATATTGCTCGACGGAGGATTCGCCTAGTGGCCTATGGCGCTCGCCTGGAACGCGGGTTGGGTTAACAGCCCTCAGGGGTTCAAATCCCCTATCCTCCGCTTCGAAGGCCCCGGCCGGACTCAGTCCGGCCGGGGCCTTCCGCATATCCGGAGCCGATCGGGCTCTGCGCAAGGCGTGAGCAACCTCACTCGGGGCGGATTCCAGTCGCCGGTGGGTTTGCGAACTCGAGGTCTGCGGGGCCGCGGTCGACGCCGGAGACGAGGGTGCGTCCTGAGACTCGTTCGGCCGGACGGTTCGGGCGAGCGGCCGCGGGAACGCGGCGGTGCCGCAATCGTCTGCGAGAGTCCATTTTTCGCCAGAACCCAACGAGCAGAGGGGCATAACGGATAATCACCACGAAACACCCTTGGGCTGGCGATTGCAGCAGTTCCGACCATTGCGGCAAGTCGTGACATGTTGCAGTAGAGGCGATTTCAGATAATCGTTCGCCAATTTCAGTCGCCGCGGATAGGAATTCGGGACCCGACCGCATCTGAAAATAAGACGATGCGCAATCGACGACCGGCCGCGCGGTACCCTCGCCGCCATGGTGACGATGCGTACCACAGGCTCCACGAATGGCGAAGTGCGAGTATCCCAGTCACGCGGGACGGGAGGCATTCTCCGTCGACTGAGTTCGTTCAGACCCCGGCTGGCACATGCTTCGCTGGTGGTGACGGCAGTGGTGGCAGTCAAGTCATTTCAGATGTCTTTTGCCGCGTTGCACCAACTCTCGGTGCGTAATCTGGTGCCGCCCGATCTCGCCTCGAATGTGCCGATCGCCATCGACGGCTTGGTGATCGCCTCGATCATCGCCACCGCCGCATTCCGGCAATGGAGCGTCGGCTGGTGGTACTCGACCGCCTTGTTCGCTCTCTCGACTCTCGTCTCGATCGCTGGGAATATCCAATACGCCCACGAGATCGGCGGCAGCGTTGTGCCGATGTGCCTGTACGCCGGCATGCCGCTGACGATGCTGTTCGCCGTGCACCTCACGTTGATGCTCTGGGAACGCGGCAAGCAGGTCGCGGCGGAACACGCGGCCGAGCTCGAGGCCGCCGAATTCGAGGACGAGATCGAGGTGCCCGAGCTCGAGGACGTGATCGGCGCGGCCGAGCACGACGACGACCCGGAGCCCACCCTCGAGCTCTACGAGGCGGCACTCGAACGGCAGGAGACGAGGCGCGCCGAGGACCCGTTCCCTGCCGCTCCGCCGAAGCTCTACCCACTGGAATCCGTGGGACCCGGATATTCCATGGGGCAGAACGCCGGCATCGGCGCCCAGCACAAGCCCGTTCTGCTGGATGCCGACGAACGGCGCCGGTTCTACATGACCGCTGCGCAAATGTAGTGGGCATGCGGCTCGATCAACCCCCAACATTCACCACCGACCCTTTTGGAGCGAGGTATGGCGATGAACATGTGGCAGGACCAGGGAGTAGATCAGTTCCGGGAAATCGCGATCCGGCTGGCTTCGATCATCCAGAACAGTCTGGATCGATCCGGTGCGATGACTCAGTTCACCGATGCATTCGGTAACGTCGAATCATTCACCGATCTGATGATCGAATACTCGGGCCGGTGGTTCACCGAGACGGGCGGGCGCTCGACGCTGATGGGACCCGAAATGTTCTGGATGTTGTCGGAGCCCGCGCCGCGCCGCAGCCCGGCGGCCGGTATGCGAATCCACGACGTAGCCGGCGAATCCGAAAGCACCTCCGGCCATCGCGCGCGAAAGCTTTTGCTGATCTGTGTTTTCGAAGCGCTCACCCATACCCAGTGGGGTGTACCCGATAGCTTGTCCGAGCATCCGATGGTCAACGGAATGGCGTAACTCTCCACCGAACTCCACCTCGAAGGCCTCGGCCGGACTCGGTCCGCCGGGGCCTTTCGTCTTCGCGGGTCAGCGCAATGCGCGGGCGACCTCGTCCAGGGCCGAGTCCAACAGATCGGTGTAGTGGTCCGGGTCAGGGATCACGGCGGGGTCGGCGTGCACGGAGATCGTGACGGTGTCGCCCAGGCCGGTGACGCCGTGGGTGAGGTGCATGACCGCGCCCAGGGCCGGGAAGCCCGCGGTGAAGCGGACCGGACCACCACCGAACTCGAGGTCGGCGGGGCCACGGTCGACGCTGGAGACGACAGTATGACCGGAGACTCGTTCGGGGAGCTGGTCGATCGGGGCGTTGGCTACGTCGCGGTGGAGGATCGGGGCGGGAAGGACGGCCGTCACCGCGTCGGGCGCGTGCTGGAGGGGGTGGGCCGCGCGGGTGCGGCGGGCGGTGAGGTCGGCGGCGATGCGGTCGGCGCGGGTGCGCGGGTGGGGTTCGGATAGCGACAGGTCGACCGAGAGGTCGCGGTAGGCGTTGCGGGTGGGGTCGTCGGTCGCGGGGGCGGTGATCGCCATGGGGACCTGGGCGCGGAGTTCGGGGACCGGTGCGTCGTGGTCGCGGAGATAGCGTTCGAGGGCGAACGAGATGGCGGTGAGGGCGACCACCGTGACCGAATGGTCCGGGGTGCGCAGACGGGCCTTGTCGCACACCAGCATTCGCGCGAGGTGCGCTTCCGGCGGTGCGCCGGTGCCGTTCAGGAGGGTCGGTTCGACGCCGGGGGCCGGGGATGGGACTTCACCGGCGGCGGTGAGGCCGGCCAGGTCGCGCTGGGCGCGGGCGGCGGCCAGTCCGCGAATCACGGTGCGCGCCATGCCGATCGGGATGGCCGGTAGGGCGAGGGCCACGGCGAGGGCGGTAGTCGTCCTGGCGCGCAAGCTATTCGGCACGTATCGGAGGGGGAAGGGGGCGGTCGGATGCGTCGCGGTCGGGGCCGGAAGGTCATCGGCGCCGAACAAGGCACGGGCGATGGCGGCGGCGCGGCGGCCGTCGGCCACGGCGTGGGATAGCTGGAGTACCGCTACCAGGGCGGGCTCTTCGGCAGCGAATCCCGGGACGTCCCGGACATTCCGGAAGGTGTGCAGTCGCCAGGGACGGTCATTCGCCGCCAACCCGGTGCCGAGCAGGGCGCCGAGGTCGGCGGTGAGATTCGCCCAGGTCGCATCGCCGAGTTCGTGGTCGATGAACTGATCGCCGGTGAAGTCGCAAGTCGCCCACAGCGGATACGCAATGTTCGCAGGAGTATCCAGCACGTGTATCAGCAAATCCGGAATACGGACCACTCGGTTCGCGACGGCCGCCCGCAGTTGATCCGGATCCTGCCCGGCGTCGGCGAAGCAGTACAGCAGGAACAGATCGTTGCGCGTACGCGCGGACAACCAGTACATGGTGGCGTCCCGAGGGGCCAGGGAATTCACCCGACGACCATAACGAAACCCTATACTCCGAGGCCGCTCACGGTGCTACCGTTTGTAGTAGAAGCCTTACCACTCTCCCGGGGGCGGGGTGACCGCTATGGCAACCACCAACAAGATCGCCGGTCGACTTGCGGAACAAGCCGACGAGATGGACCAGCGCTACCAAGGCGCCGCATTCCTCAAGAGGTCGATCAACAAGGTATTTCCGACCCACTGGTCGTTCCTGCTCGGCGAAATAGCGCTGTACAGCTTCATCATTCTGCTGCTGTCCGGCGTCTATTTGACCTTGTATTTCGACCCCTCGATGCAGGACGTCACCTACAACGGGGCCTATCAGCCGCTGCGCGGGGTCACCATGTCGCGCGCCTACGAGAGCGCGCTGAACATCTCCTTCGACGTCCGCGGCGGACTCTTCGTGCGACAGGTGCACCACTGGGCAGCGCTGCTCTTCACCGCGTCGATGATCATCCACATGTGCCGGATCTTCTTCACCGGCGCCTTCCGCAAGCCGCGCGAGGCCAACTGGGTGCTCGGCGCACTGCTGCTCATCATGGCCATGTTCGAGGGCTTCTTCGGCTACTCGCTGCCCGACGACCTGCTGTCGGGAACCGGGCTGCGCGCCGCCTTCGCCGGAATCACCCTGGGCAGCCCGGTGATCGGCACCTGGCTGCACTGGCTCATGTTCGGCGGGGACTTCCCGGGGAACATCATCATTCCGCGGCTCTACATCGCCCACGTGCTGCTGCTGCCCGGAATCATGCTGGCGCTCATCGTGGTTCACATCGCGCTGGTCTGGTACCAGAAGCACACGCAGTACCCGGGCCCGGGACGCACCGAGAAGAATGTCATCGGCACCCGCATCGTTCCGGTGTTCTCGCTGGACCAGGGCGCGTTCTTCGCGTTCACCCTGGGCGTGCTGGCCATCATGGGCGGCCTGCTGCAGATCAATCCGATCTGGAATCTGGGTCCCTACAACCCATCCCAGGTCTCGGCGGGCACCCAGCCCGACTTCTACATGATGTGGACCGACGGCTTCCTGCGCCTGTTCCCCGCCTGGGAGGCGTACCCGTTCGGGCACACCGTGCCCGGCGCGTTCTCGGTGGCGCTGTTCATGCCGCTGATCTTCACGCTGATCATCGCCTACCCGTGGATCGAGAAACGGCTCACCGGCGATCGGGCCCGGCACAACCTGCTGCAGCGCCCGCGCGACGTCCCGGTGCGCACCGCCATCGGGGCCATGTCGCTGAGCTTCTACCTGATCCTCACCCTGGCTTGCGTCAACGACATCATCGCCTTCAAGTTCGACATCTCGCTGAATGCCACCACCTGGGCCTTCCGCATCGGCCTGCTCACCGTCCCGGCGCTGGCCTACGCCGTGGCCTACCGGCTGTGCATCGGACTGCAGCGCGCCGACCGCAGCGTGCTCGAGCATGGCATCGAAACCGGTGTGGTGCGGCGACTTCCGCACGGCGAGTACATCGAACTGCACCAGCCGCTCGGCCCGGTCGACGAGCACGGCCATCCGATCCCCCTGGAATATCAGGGCGCCCGCGTCCCCCGGAAGATGAACCAACTCGGCGTCGCCGGCAGCCCGGGCACCGGCGCGTTCTTCTGGGCCGATCCCCCGGAGGAACGCGACATCAACACCGCCAACGATCGCGCGGCCGAACACGCCCAGCTGGCGGTGCTGCGCAACGCACAGGAGAACACCCACTGAAACTCCGGCTCAAAAGTTCGCGGCCGTCCCGATTCTGGACTGACGGAGCGGGGGAGCGAAGCGGAGGAGGGAAGAATCGGGACCAGGGGCCGCGAACCCGCCCGAAGCGAAGCGTAGGGCCAAAGGTGAAGCCCCCGAGTCTCCGGGACTCGGGGGCTTCTCGTTTTTCCCGGTGGGGCCGCGGCAGGCCGCATAGGGGCTGGATCAGGCCCGCTTGAACTCTCCGTCGGAGACACCCGCTACGAAGGCATCCCACTCGCCCGGGGTGAAAGCCAGGATCGGCCCGGCGCCGTGGTCCTTGGTGTCCCGGACCGCGACATTGCCGTCGCGGAGAAACGCGACCTCCACGCAGTTGCCATTGGGGCCGCTGTGTTTGCTCTTGCGCCAAACGGCGCCGGTGAAATCCACCTTCACGGTACTAGCTCCTTTTCTGCGTCAAGCTTGGAATCCTGCTGGCATCGAACCTGGCGACCGCGGGATCGCTCGAAAACACGAATCCCCGGGCTCGCCGCGGGTCGCACGCAAACGCTCCGTACAACCTGTCTCTGCACTTCGCGATGGGAATGCGCCCCCGATGGCCGTTCCCGCGCTAAACCCTAGCAGGGTTCGTCATTAGGAGATCGCATTCTTTCGTTTTCAACCAGCAAATTTGCGGCAGGGTTAGCCAGCAAATTATTTGCAAGAAATTTGCCCCAATTTGAGGCTATCGAATTTCAAATATGAGAATTTCTTCACTCATCGCTCGGGCACCCCGGGTGGACCGGGGCGCGCGGGGCATGGGGAATCATGGGGAGCATGCCCCAGCAGTCACCGGAGGACGCCGGACGGGACCGTGACGACGACGGCCGTGCCCGGAATGCCCGTCCTCGTGACCGTTTTGGGCGACCCCTCCCATTCGGCAGCCCCGGCATCCCCCGCATTCCCGATGACCTGGACCTGCCGCCGGCCGAAACCCTCGACTACGCCCAACGTCTGCTGGACGAGGGCCTGGCTTTCAACGCGCACGAGGTACTGGAGGCCGCCTGGAAGAACGGCCCGTTCGCGGAGAAGTCGCTATGGCAGGGCCTCGCGCAATTTGCCGTTGGACTCACCCACATTCAGCGGGGAAACCCCAAGGGGGCGCGCACTCTGCTGACCCGGGCGTCCGAACGCCTCTCCGCCTACGGATCCGCCCCCTACGGCATCGACTCGCCCGGCCTGGTGGACCGTGCCCAGACCTTGCTCATGGCCATCGAGCAGGGAAAACCCATCTCCGACACGGACCTTCGAGCCCGGCTCACAATCCCACACTGAATGCGCAATCCCATTGCCCGGCCACACTCGACGTGCGCACCCGCAGGAAGGCGAAGGGTCGGTCGCGCTGCGAAGGATGCGAACTACCATCGACAGACATGCCGACCGACCCCGCCCCAGCAACGACCGCCCACCCCGGGCAGCGGCCCGGGGCCGGTCGTTTCGCGCCCAGCCCGTCCGGCGATCTACATCTGGGCAACCTCCGCACCGCACTGCTGGCCTGGCTCTTCGCCCGCTCCACCGGACGCGAATTCCTCATGCGGGTGGAGGATCTGGACCGGGTCAAGAAGGGTGCGGCCGAACGGCAACTCGAGGACCTGGCCGCCATCGGCCTGGGCTGGGACCCGCCCGTGGTGTGGCAGTCGCAGCGCCTCGCCCGCTACGAGACGGCCATCGCACGCCTCACCGAGGCGGACCTGACCTACGAATGCTTCTGCACGCGTAAGGAAATACAGCAGGCCGTGACCGCGCCGCACGGCCCGATGGGCGCGTACCCGGGCACCTGCCGCAACCTCACCGAATCGGAGCGGCAGCGGTGGCGCGACGAGGGCCGCTCCGCCGCGCTGCGCCTGCGTGCCGACCGCACCGAGTTCACCGTCACCGACCTGCTGCTCGGCGAATACCGTGGCGCCGTGGACGATCTGGTGCTGCGGCGCGGCGACGGCACCCCCGCCTACAACCTCGCCGTCGTGGTCGACGACGCCGACCAGGGCATCGACCAGGTGGTGCGCGGCGACGACCTGCTGCCCTCCACGCCGCGGCAGGCGTATCTGGCGACCTTGCTCGGCCTGCCCGTCCCCGCGTACGCCCACGTCCCGTTGGTGCTCAATACCTCCGGGCAACGGCTCGCCAAGCGCGACGGGGCGGTCACCCTGCGCGATCGGACAGCCCTCGGCGAGTCCCCGCGACACGTGCTGAGCGCGCTCGCGGCGTCGCTCGGCTACGACGGCGCTACCACGTCCGCCGATGTCCTGGAACGATTCCGGCCGGAAAACCTGCCCAAAGAACCCTGGAGACTCGACCCCGACGGGTTGTTGCAACCCAGCTGGTGTCCGTAACGTACGCACTCGACCAGATCCCGAACGAAATCGACGAGGACGGCGGAACAATGACGAGCGGTGGGTACGACCCCAACCAGTATCCGCAGGGCGGCCAGCCGTACGGGCAGCCGCAGCAGCCTTACGGCCAGCCGCAGCAGCCACAGCAGCCGTACGGTCAGCAGCAGCCCTACGGGCAGTCCGACCCCTACGGCCAGCAGCCGCAGCAGCCTTACGGCCAGCAGCCCTACGGGCAGCAGCCCGACCCGTACGGTCAGCAGCAGCCGCCGCAGTACGGCCAGCAGCCGCAGCAGCCGTTCGGTCAGTCCGACGCCTACGGCCAGCAGCAGCCCTACGGCCAACCCGCCTACCAGCCCTACCCGGACGGCGGCCAGCCCGGTTTCGGTGGCGGTTTCGGCGGCTCGCAGCCCGGTGACCTGTGGACCCGCTTCGGTGCCCGCATCATCGACGGCCTGATCATCGGTATTCCGGCGGGCATCATCCAGGCGCTGCTGCCCAACAGCATCGCGTGGCTGTGGAGCGTGCTGGTCCCGGTCATCTTCTTCGGCTACTTCATCTTCATGGAGACCCAGCAGGGCGGCCAGACGCTGGGCAAGAAGATCCTGAACCTGCGGGTCGTCGGCCCCGGCGGCGCGCCGCTGGACCCGGCCACCTCCGCCAAGCGCAACCTGTTCATGATCGTGCAGCTGGTCCCGTGCCTGGGCACGCTGGTCGGCCTCGGTATGGCGATCTACATCGCCATCACCATCGAGCAGAGCCCGACCAAGCAGGGCTGGCACGACCAGTTCGCCGGCGGCACCCAGGTGCTGAAGGGCTGAGGCTCTTCCCTCCGCTGAACGCAATGGGGCGCATCCTCTCCGGATGCGCCCCATTGTCATTGGCGCGCCACATCATTCGCGCACCGTGCCACCACCTCAGCTGGAGCCCGTCGCACTGATGATGATGAAGATCAGGAACGCGCCCAGCCCCAGCACCGTCCCGACCGCGCCGACCCAGATGCCGCCGAGCGCCAGGCCGCGGCCCTGTTGCCCGTTCGTCTTGAGCTGGTTGAAAGCGACGATCCCCAGCACCAGTCCGACGATCGAGATCACCGGTAGGAACGCGCAGAAGAACATGGCCGGGATGCCGATGATCGACACCACCAGCGACGCGATGGCCAGCGAACTGGTCTGCTGCGTCGGCGCCGCGTACCCGTAGGGCTGATAGCCCGGGTAGCCGCCGTAGCCCGGGGGCTGCGGCGTGGGCTGCTGGCCCGCGCCCGGATAGCCCGGCGTCGGATTCGCCTGCGGCGGCGGATAGCTCGGATACACCGGCTGCGGCGGCGGGGTCAGCGGCGGCTGCTGATACTGCGGCGCGGAGGTGTAGCCGGGCGGAGGCGGCGTCGATTGCTGCGGCGCCGCGGGCGGGGTCTCGGGCGCGACGCCCTCACCCCCGTACTGCTTCCACCACTCGTCGGAATCGCCAGGATTCGTCATTCGTCCAGCCTAGGGCACCCCAGCTATCCGTACCCCGCGGTCGAGGCAGGGGATACTTTCGGGCGTGAGTGATATCGAAACGGTCGAAACCGACCGATCTGGACACCCCACGCCGCAACACGCCGCATTCGCGGACGCGGCGGGGGGATATTTCACGCCGGTGGGGGTGGCTTTCACCGCTGTCCTGCTGATTTCCAACGTATGCGTCGCCAAGGGCGTCCAGTTCTTCTCCGGACAGCACTTCTCCCTGGGTCCGCTGACCATCCTGCCGATCACCATGGACGGCGCGTTCTTCCTCTTCCCGATCGCCTACGTCATCGGCGACATCCTCAGCGAGGTGTACGGCTTCCGGGCCACCCGCCGCACCGTCTACTACGGGTTCGCGGCGCTGCTGCTGATGATCGTCTGCTTCCAGATCGTCATCAAACTGCCCACCGGTGGCCTGCAGCAGAACCCGACCTCCTTCGGGGACGTGCTCGGCAATACCCCGCAGCTGGCGCTGGCCGGGATCGCCGGCTACTTCGTGGGCCAGTTCCTGAACTCCAGCACGCTGGTGCTGATCAAGGAGCGCACCAAGGAGAAGCATCTCTGGGCGCGACTGCTCGGCTCCACCGTCGCGGGCGAGTTCGGTGACACGCTCGTGTTCTGCTCGATCGCGGCGACGGCCATCGGCATCAACACCTGGGGCGACTTCGTCAACTACGTGATCGTCGGCTTCATCTGGAAGACCCTCGTCGAGGCGTGCGTGCTGCCGATCAGCTACCGCTGCATCGCCTTCCTCAAGAAGCGCGAACCCTCCTACCGCCCGCGCGAGCGCTCGGCCATCTACGAGTGACGCGGACCGACTCTCCGAAGGTCGCGGCCGTGTCGAATCCCCTTATTGCCCAGGGGCTTTGATGCGGCCGCGCCAGCGGCCCAGGAAGTCGGCCTGATATTCGTCGAAGCAGCCGCCGTCGATGCTCTCGCGAACGCGATCGACCAGACGCACCGTGAACCGCTCGTTGTGGATGGTGCACAGCGTCGAGGCGAGCATTTCCTTCGCCTTGAACAGGTGGTGGATGTAGGCGCGCGTGTAGTTCGCGCAGGTGTAGCAGTCGCAGGTCTCGTCGATCGGCGTGAAGTCGCGCTTGAACCGGGCGGTATTGATATTGAACCGGCCCTCGTCGGTGTACAGCGCCGCATTGCGCGCCACGCGTGAGGGATTCACGCAGTCGAAGGTGTCGGCGCCGTTCTCCACCGCGGTGAAGATGTCCTCCGGCTCGCTGATGCCGAGCAGGTGCCGGGGCTTGCCCTCGGGCAGTTCGTCGCAGCACCAGCCGACGATGGTGCCCAGATTGTGCTTCTCCAGCGCGCCGCCGATGCCGTAGCCGTCGAATCCCGTTCCGGCCGCGCCCCGCAACTCCTCGAGATCGCGACAGGCCTTGCGGCGCAGGTCCTCGTACTGTGCGCCCTGGATCACGCCGAACAGCGCCTGATACGGCCGATGCGAGCGCGCCTCGGTGAGCCGCTCGTGCTCGTCGAGGCAGCGTTTGGCCCACAGTCGCGTGCGCTCCAGCGATTGCTCCTGGTAGCCACGGGTGTTCATGAGCGTGGTCAGCTCGTCGAAGGCCATCATGACGTCCGCGCCCAGCTGATGCTGGATGGCCATGGATACCTCGGGGGTGAACCGGTGCTTGGAGCCGTCCAGATGCGAGCGGAAGGTGACGCCGTCGTCGTCGACGTGCGCCAGGCGCTCCTTGCCCTTGGCGATCACGTCGTCGTCCTGCACGCCGACCGATTCCATGGCCAGCACCTTCTTGAAGCCGACCCCCAGCGACATGACCTGGAAGCCGCCGGAGTCGGTGAAGGTCGGGCCGTGCCAGTTCATGAACTCGGCCACACCCCCGGCCTCGTCCACGATGTCCGGGCCGGGCTGCAGATAGAGGTGATAGGCGTTGGCCAGCAGCGCCTGCGAGCCGAGTTCCTTCATGGTCTCCGGCAGCACGGCCTTGACCGTGGCCTTGGTGCCGACGGGAATGAAGGCGGGTGTCGCAATATCGCCATGTGGCGTACTGATCACACCGGTCCTGCCATGCTGCCCTTCCAGGCGGGCACCGACCTTGAACGAGAACTCGGAGGCAGCAGACACCGAGCTATCCTCTCACTTCGGCGGTTGAGTGATTTTCTTCGCTCCGCGAGCTGAGCAATTTTCTTCGCTCCGCGAAGAGTGGCCTGGCCCGCACACCGTGGTGTGCGGGCCAGGCGGCGGAGCGTCGGGTCATTTGGTGAGGACGACCGCGTCCGGCTCCGGATCGTCCACATTGTTGCCCTCGCCATCGGTGATGGCGGCGGCGAACTGGGCGTTGTAGAGCCGGTGGTAGAAGCCGCGCGCCGCGAGCAGTTTCTCGTGCGTGCCCTGCTCGACGATCTTGCCCTTCTCCATCACCACGATGGTGTCGGCGTCGCGGATCGTCGAAAGCCGGTGTGCGATCACGAAACTCGTGCGGTCCCGGCGCAGCGCCGCCATGGCGTGCTGCACCAGCAGCTCGGTGCGGGTGTCGACCGAGCTGGTGGCCTCGTCCAGGATCAGGATGGACGGCTTGGCCAGGAACGCGCGGGCGATCGTGATGAGCTGCTTCTCACCGGCGCTGACGCCGGAGCCCTCCTCGTCGATGACCGTGTCGTAGCCCATCGGCAGCGCGTGCACGAACCGGTCCACGTAGGCGGCGCGGGCGGCCTCGAGGATGTCATCCTCGGAGGCGTTCGGATTGCCGTAGGCGATGTTCTCGCGGATGGTGCCGCCGAACAGCCAGGTGTCCTGCAGCACCATGCCCATGCGCGAACGCAGGTGGTCGCGGGTGATGGCGGTGATGTCGACGCCGTCGATGGTGATGGCGCCGGAATCCACCTCGTAGAACCGCATGAGCAGGTTGACCAGGGTGGTCTTGCCCGCACCGGTCGGCCCGACGATGGCCACCACGTGACCGGGCTCGGCGACCAGCGAGAGGTCATCGATGACCGGGGTCTCCGGCTCGTAGCGGAAGGACACGTCCTCGAACGCGACCCGCCCGCGCTCCAGCGGCCGCGAGTCCTCCGGATCCGGGTCCGGCGACTGCTCCTCGGCGTCGAGGATCTCGAAGATCCGCTCCGCCGACGCCACACCCGACTGCAGCAGGTTCATCATCGAACCGATCTGGGTGAGCGGCTGGGTGAACCCGCGCGAGTACTGGATGAACGCCTGCACCTCACCCAGCGACAGCTGACCCGACGCCACCCGCAGACCGCCGACCACGGCGATCAGCACGTAGTTCAGGTTCCCGAGGAACATGATGGCGGGCATGATCAGCCCGGAGATGAACTGCGACTTGAACGAGGAGTCGTAGAGCTTCGCGTTGGTCTCGTCGAACTTCTCCCCCACCTCGCGCACGCGGCCGAAGGCGCTGACCACCTCGTGGCCGGTGAAGGCCTCCTCGACCTGGGCGTTCACCTCTCCGGTGTACTTCCACTGGTCGACGAAATGCGGCTTGGAGCGCTTGGCGATCTGCGCGGTCACGATGACCGCCAGCGGCACGGTGAGCAGCGCGATCAGGGCCAGGATCCAGGAGATCCAGAACATCATGATCAGGATGCCGATCACCGACAGCACATTGATGATCAGCTGCGACATGGTCTGCTGCAGCGTCTGCGCCACATTGTCGACGTCATTGGTGACACGCGAGAGCACGTCGCCGCGCGGCATGGAGTCGAAGTAGCGCAGCGGCAGCCGATGGATCTTCTCCTCGATCTGCGCGCGCATCCGCTTCACGGTGCGGTTGAGCACCACGATCAGCAGCTGCGCCTGCAGCCAGCCGAACAGCGCGGAACCGATGTAGAGCGCCAGCACCCAGGCCAGCACCTGTCCCACCGCGGTGAAATCGATTCCGATGCCGGGGATCACGTCCATGCTGGCGAGCATGTCGGCGAAGGTGGTGTTGCCGCCCGCGCGCAGGCCCTCGACCAGTTCGTCCTTGCTCTGCCCGGCCGGTAGCTGCTTGCCGACCACACCGTCGAAGATGAGGTTGGTGGCCTTGCCGAGGATCTGCGGACCCAGGGTGTTGAGCACCACCGAGCCGACGGCCAGCACGAACACGACCGCCAGGTAAGCCCTGTCCGGCGCGAGCATGCGCAGCAGGCGCTTCAGCGACGGGCCGAAGGATTTCGCCTTCGCGTCCGGCGCACCGGGATTGGGGGCTCCGGGCCTCATCGCACCTCCTCCGCGCTGAACTGCGATTCCACGATCTCGCGGTATTCGTTGCAGTCGAGCAGCAACTGGTCGTGGGTGCCGATGCCGGCCATCGCGCCGTCCTCCAGCACCACGATCTGATCGGCGTCGCGGATGGTCGAGATCCGTTGCGCCACAATGATGACCGACGCGTTCGCGGTCTCCGGCTTCAGGGCCTCGCGCACCCGCATGTCGGTGGCGACGTCCAGGGCGGAGAAGCAGTCGTCGAACAGGTAGACGCGCGGCTTGCGCACCAGCGCGCGGGCGATCGCCAGGCGCTGCCGCTGACCGCCGGAGACGGTCGTACCGCCTTGCGCCACCGGCGTTTCCAGCCCCTGCGGCATCTCGCGCACGAAGTCGGCCGCCTGCGCGATCTCCAGCGCGTGCCAGAGTTCCTCGTCGGTGGCGTCCGGCTTGCCGTAGCGCAGGTTCGAGGCCACGGTGCCCGAGAACAGGTACGCCTTCTGCGGGACCAGGCCGATCTCGGTGCGCAGCGTCTCCAGCTGCAGCTCCCGGACATCGGTGCCGCCCACGTGGACCGCGCCGTCGGTGACGTCGATGAGCCGCGGGATCAGGTTGATCAGGGTGGTCTTGCCCGCGCCGGTCGCGCCGACGATGGCGGTGGTGGTGCCCGGCTTCGTCTGGAAGCGAATGGCTTTCAGCACCGGCTTCTCCGCGCCCGGGAACTTGAACTCGGCGAACCGCAGGTCCACCTTGCCCGGGTCGTCCTTGAACGCCTGCGGCAGCCGCGGCTCCGACACCGAGGACTCGGTGTCGAGCACCGCGCTGATCCGCTCGGCCGAGACCGCGGCGCGCGGGGCCATCATGGCCAGGAAGGAGGCCATCATGACCGCCATCAGGATCTGCATGATGTAGGCCAGCATCGCGGTGAGCGTGCCGATCTGCATGTCCCCGTTGTCGATCGAGTGGCCGCCGAACCAGATGACGCCGACCGTGGTGACGTTCGAGATCAGCATGACCATCGGGAACATCAACGCCATGTACTTGCCGACGTAGAGCGACTGCTCGGTCAGCTCGCTGTTCGCGACGCCGAACCGCCAGGTCTCCTGACGTTCCCGCACGAACGCCCGCACCACGCGGATACCGGTGATCTGCTCGCGCAGCACCCGGTTCACCGCGTCGATGCGGTCCTGCATGCGCCGGAAGCCGGGCACCATGCGGGTGATGATGAAGCCCATCGACAGCGCCAGCGCGGGCACCGCGATCAACAGCAGCCACGACAGCTGCATGCTCTCGCGCAATGCCATGAAGATGCCGCCGATGCACATGATCGGGGCCATCACCAGGATGGTCGCGCTCATCAGCACCAGCAGCTGCACCTGGCCGATGTCATTGGTATTGCGGGTGATCAGCGACGGCGCGCCGAACACGCCGACCTCCCGCGCGGAGAAGGTGCCCACCCGGTGCAGCAGGGCCGCGCGCATATCGCGGCCCGCGCCCATGGCGGCCTGGGCGCCCAGGTAGACCGAGGCGGCCTGGGCGATGATCTGGATGGCGGTCACCAGCAGCATCCAGCCGCCGGTGGACCAGATGTAGCCGATATCGCCCTTGGTGACACCCCGGTCGATGATGTCGGCGTTCAAGGTGGGCAGATACAGCATGGCGATGACCGAGATCAGCTGGAGCACGACGACCCCCGCCAACTGATTGCGGTAGGGCCGCATGGAGGTGCGTAGAAGTCGGATCAACATGATGCTGGCAGGCTACTGTGTTTGATTGCCCTGCGCTTCGCTCCGGGCGGGTTCGCGGCAAGGCGCAGGTCTATGGAGCCGTGGTCCCGATTCTTCCCTCCTCCGCTCCTCCGCTTCGCTCCCCCGCTCCGTCAGTCCAGAATCGGGACGGCCGCGAACACCGGAGTTTCACCCTAAATATCGGGTTGATCCAGGTCACGCCACTCGCCCGAGGTGGGCCCGGCGGACGCGCCAGTCACTAATCCGCCGGCCGGGCGGGGGCGGCGGGTCCAGGCGTCCGGGTCGTGCAGCAGCTCGTCCAGGAAGGACGGGAGCAGGTCGTGGGCGATGTCGGCGATGGTGACGCGCTCGAGCACGGAACGGATGTTCACCCGCAGGCCGATCCACACCCGCTGCAGCGGTTCGGCCGCGCCCGTATAACTGACGTCCTCCGGCCGCTGCCCGCGCACGGAGGCCAGTGGGCCCTCCACGGCGCGAATCACATTCGCGATGCTGATCTCGGCGGCCGGGCGGGCCAGCCGGTAACCGCCGTCCGGACCGCGGCGGCTGATCACCAGATCACCCTTGCGCAAATCCGCGACCACCGATTCCAGCACCTTCGGCGGAATGTCCTGGGCGGCGACGATCGCGTCGGCCTTCACCGAATCCGGTTGCCCCTTCGCGATTTCGACGAGGGTGCGCACCGCGTAATCGACCTTCGCGGTGATGTGCACGGAAACTCCTGATATCGGACCGGTGGTGTGAAAACCCTATCGCGCTGGATACAGCACACCGAGTGCGGCATTCAGCAAGGTCGTCTCGACGTGGTCGACATCCAAGTCCGGGACGATCTCCTGGGTCATCATCGCGGTGCTGAGCACCTGCATGGCCGCGGCGGCGCGCAACAGGGTGTCGGCGTCCGGGTCGGGTCCCGCCATCCACCGGCACATGCGGTGATGCAGCTCGATCATGTCGGGGTAGCGATTGCCGAGCGCGTTGACGATGGCGACCGTGTCGCGCATGCACAGCGCGCCCACCTGACGGTTGGCGAGGGTGGAGTGCAGCCGCTCGCGAATCACCGCTCGGACGTTGTCGGGAGTTGCGGGCAGGTTGTCGAGGCTCGCGACCTGATCCCGCACTTCGTCGAACATCGGCTCGATGATCGCCACCAGAAGATCGACCTTCGAGGCATAGTGATAGTAGAGCGAGGCTTTTGTGATTCCCACCGCATCGGCGACCTCGCGCACACTGCTGTGGTCGAACCCTTTGCTGGCGAATAACTGCAGAGCGGCGTCACGGATCGCGTCTTTAGTGCTTCTACCTGCGATAACGGTTCCGGAACCGTTTTGGCCACCCATGCGCACATCCTCTCACTCGCGCTCGGAATGCGATCAACGCCACCTGGAGTCGAGGTTGTTCCTCCACTTAGCTCCTCGGTAGTCTACCTACCGCACGGTAGGCAGATTTCGTTTCGTGAAGGCGGGGAGCGGTAGCTCCCGGCGGCAGTGTTGTCTACGCGCTCGCACACCAGCACCCCTGTTCAGCCCGCACAAACCATCGCCCAGGAGACCCCTCGTGTCCGTATACCTCTATCGGTGGGGAAAGTTCGCCTTCCGCCGTAAATGGATCGTCATCGCGGCGTGGATCGCCGCGTTGTTCGTGATCGGTGGTGTCGGCGGTTCGCTGGCCAAACCGTTCCAGGACTCCTTCACCATGCCGGACCTGCCGTCCGAGCGGGCCACCAAGATCCTCGACGAGCATTTCCCGGGCGCCTCCGCCGGCTTCGACCAGAATGCCGTCAACGGCACCTATGTGATCGCCGCGCCGAACGGTCAGAAGCTGACCGACCCTGGCAACGCGGCCGCGCTGCAGGCCTTCGTCACCAAGCTCGGCGCACTCGACATCATCGACAAGTCCGCGCCGCTGATGAACCCGATCGACATCACCAAGAAGATCGGTGAGCGCGCGGGAATCGACTGCCTCGCCGCCGACCGTTCCAACCCGGCCTTCGCCGGGAACTGCTCGAGCGCGCCGCTGAACGTGCTGAACGAGGAGCACCCGGATTCGGTCGCGACCATGCAGGTCAAGTACACGATCCCGAAGTACTCCGACCTCACCGCGGCAGACCGTGAAGCCGCCTACAAGGTCGGTGACGACGCGCGCGCGGCCGGCCTGCAGGTCGAACTCATCGGTTCCATCACCCAGGATCCGGGCGGCTCCAGCGGCGCCTCGGAGATGATCGGCATCGCGGTGGCGCTGGTGGTCATGGTGATCGCGTTCGGCGCGATCGTGGCGGCCTTCGTGCCGATCCTCACCGCGCTGGTCGGTGTCGGCACCGCCATCTCCGTCATCATGTTCGGCACCCACTGGCTGACCGTGCCGACCTTCACCCCGATCCTGGCCTCCATGATCGGCCTGGCGCTGTCCATCGACTACGCCATGTTCATCGTCTCCCGGTACAAACACGAACTGGCCGTGTCGAATTCGCCGGAAGAGGCCGCGGGCACCGCGGTCGGCACCGCGGGCTCGGCCGTCATCTTCGCCGGTCTGACCGTCATCATCGCGCTGGCGGGTCTCACCTTCGTCCGGGTCAGCTTCCTCACCTCGATGGGTATCTTCGGCGCGGTCTCCGCGGCCATGGCGGTGCTGGTGGCCGTCACCCTGATGCCCGCGCTCATGGGCGCGTTCGGCCGCTTCCTGTTCAAGCCGAAGCTGCCGCTGGTCGCCCGGCACGATCCCGAGGACGACTCGTCGGTCACCAACGGCCAGCGTTTCGCCCGCCTCATCGGCAAGGCGCCCGCGCTGACCCTCGGCATCTCCGTGGTGCTGCTCGGCCTGCTCGCCGCCCCCGCGGTGAACCTGCAGCTGGGTCTGCCCGGCGGCGACTCGATGCCGCACGACAGCACCATCCGCAAGGCGTACGACCTGCAGACCGAGGGCTTCGGCGAGGGCTCGAACGGCACCCTGATGGTGGTGGTCGACCTCAGCAAGACCCCGGAGAACCAGCGGACCGAGGCGCTGAACGCGTTGCGCGACAAGCTGGCCCACTACCCGGGCATGGACTACCTGACGGTGGCCCAGCACAGCCAGGACGGTCAGGCCGCCATGTTCACCGGCGTCCCGCACGCCGGACCGAACAACAAAGAGACCAAGGACCTGGTCAAGGACGCCCGCAACGCGGAGTCCGAGCTGAAGTCCCGGTACGGCATGGAATACGGCATCACCGGCACCACCGCGATCTTCGCGGATGTGTCGCAGGCCCTGCTGGTCAAGATCATCCCGTATCTGGCGATCGTGGCCGGCGCGGCATTCATCCTGCTGCTCTTGGTGTTCCGCTCGATCCTGGTGCCGCTGACCGCCGCGCTCGGCTTCCTGCTCTCCATGGCGGCCACCTTCGGCGCGACCGTGCTCATCTTCCAGGACGGCAAGTTCGGCCTGGTCGAACCGCACCCGCTGGTCAGCTTCCTGCCGATCATGTTGATCGGCTTGGTATTCGGTCTCGCCATGGACTACCAGGTGTTCCTGGTGACCCGCATGCGTGAGGAATACGTGCACGGCAAGTCCGCCAAGGAAGCCATGATCAGCGGCTACCACCACGGCGCCCGCGTCGTCACCTCCGCGGCCATCATCATGATCTCGGTCTTCAGCGCATTCATGCTGCAGGACAATGTGGTGGCCAAGTCCATGGGCTTCGCCATGGCGGCGGGCGTCTTCTTCGACGCCTTCATCGTCCGCATGGTGCTCATCCCGTCGCTG
Source organism: Nocardia sp. NPDC059764 (assembly GCF_042732555.1). Lineage (NCBI taxonomy): Bacteria > Bacillati > Actinomycetota > Actinomycetes > Mycobacteriales > Nocardiaceae > Nocardia > Nocardia sp. NPDC059764. The sequence continues at coordinate 187 of NZ_JBHWHH010000128.1, read as the reverse complement.
CTCGCCTTGCTGGGCGACTCGGCGTGGTGGATCCCCAAGTGGCTGGACCGCATCCTTCCCGACATCGACGTGGAGGGCGCCAAGCTCACCGAGCTGAAGCAGTCCACCGTCCCCGCCGAGGCGAAGGACCACGCCGCGATCGGCTGATCGACGCGTTGAATGCTCGGCCCCCACCCGGATTCCGGGC
>NZ_JBHWHH010000127.1:0-21659 GCF_042732555.1 Nocardia sp. NPDC059764 | reverse complement strand
CCCCTCGGGGTGCGGCCCGTTGTCACGTCCGGGGCTAGATCAGTTCCCGATTCTCTTCGAGGTCGAAGTTCTCGCGCTGCAGGGCGTGCACGATGTAGGGGATCGGCTCGCCCGCGGAGAGCTCCAGCAGCAGCCGTTGCTCCAGTTTGGCGATACCCGCCTTGGTGAGCTGGCGGGCTTCCCCGACGAGGCTGAGCGCGATCTCGTAGGTGCGGCGCTCGCCCGGCTCGGCGGCGGGATGATCCAGCCGCCACTGGGTTTCGAGCACCGTGTGGGCGGGATCGTCGCACTCCACCGGGAGGGTGAAGCGCCAGGCGAAGATGTCTCGATCGGCGACGTATTCGTCGACCACCCGGCACACCGTCTCGGTGACGCGGCGCAGGGTGTGGGGTGTCACGTAAACATGGAGCGAAACATCCGAAATGCGCTTCGGCATGTCCTTGGTCCTGTTCTTGTGTCGAACCACCGGCAGTGGCGTTCGGCGGAACGGATAAGTGTTCCGCGCGAGAGTGTAATCCCTTACCGGACCATCGCGGCAGCAAGGTCTATTGACACACGAACTCCGACCGGCCGGTTTGCCGGGTTCGCCTGCTATCCGGCGGATTCCGCCGCGCGGCGGGCCGGGCGCGGTGATTGCGCTGCCGTTCGGAGAGATTCGGGGCGTCTGCCCGCTTCGCCGCGTCCGCCGTCTATCAGCAGCAGCGGCGGCTGCCCGTCGGCGGCGCTGCGCGGACGCAGCGTGGCCTGCGGATGCTGATGCGCGTGCATCGCCAGCAGCAGCGGCACCAGCGCCTCGGCGATCTTGTCGCCGACATCGCAATACTGCTGCGGGGACAGGCCGACCGGGTCGGAGATGTTCTCGCGGCCGACATAGGCCAGGTCGTCGCGCGCGGCGTGCAGGCCGACCACGGTGCGCGCACCGCTGACCTTCGCGATCCGGTACGCCTCGAGCAGGGTGAAGGTGCGGGGAAGCGCGGCGGGCACGAGTTCGCGGACCTGGTCGCGGATCTTCTCGGTCATGGTGAGCACCAGGTCGGCGCGGTGCACCATCTCGGCCTTGAGCCGCCGGGCCTTGAAATTCGAGGCGTCACCGCCGAGGCCGGTAATCGTCTGTGCGGCCAAGGGTTCCACGGGGAAGCCCACCAGGGCGCGCACGCCGGCGCTCTCGGCGGTGAGCTCTTGTAGTCCGTGGTCGGCGGCCACCGCCAAGGTGAGGCGTTCGGCGATGACGGATCGGCAAACATTTCCGCTGCAGACGAACAGGACGTGCATGCGGACAACCTATGCCCGCCGTTGTCGGTTCGAAACAGTTCCGTGACCGAATCACACGTTTCAACCGCATTGTTCATGCGGTCGCCGGATGTCGCTCACCTGTTGTCGGCGGGCGTTTACCGGAGTGTCCGGCGGGCCAACGGCATCGCGGACGATCATGCCTTTTCGCGCACGCCGAATCAATAGCTCGACGATTATTCGTCGGTCGTGCCGTACAACGTGGATTCCGTTACCACGGGCGCGATTTCGGACGCGGCGCCGCGTGTGCGCCCGCGGGTGGAGAACAGTCGCCCGCGGGCCGGGACGATCGGCGCGAATCGCGCCAGTCCGGTGTCCGCGGACATGTCGTCGTACACGGAATCGATTCCGCCCCCGGCGAAATAGGCCTCGTGCCAGAATCCGGTCCCGCCGGAGTCCCGCAGGAACCGCTGCCACCAGTCCCGATGCGGTTCCGACCGCGTCCACCGTTCCAGGCTCTCCAGGTCCCGCCAGTACTGTCGCGCGCCCCAGTGCGGCGGGAACAGCGACCACACCACGTCCTCGTGGGACAGCAGCCCGTCGGGCCGATCGTGATGCGATTTGTACAGCCGCGGCCCCAGGCCCAGCAGCCGCAGCATCCCGCGCGGCCTGCGCACGCGCATGCCGAGCAGGATGACGACCAGGTCCGGATAGTCGGCCAGGTCGGCGGTCATTCTCTTCACCGGCATTCGTGACCTCCGCACGGTTGGCTGCTCTGTGCGGGTCTACGTGGCTTCCGTGCCCGCGGTTCGAAACGCGGTCCTGTGAGTCGAGTCTACGACGTACTCAACCGCAACACGGCCGAGCTGCCCTGGACAGCAACTATCTTCACGGTCAGGCCATTCAGGAAAATGGTCCCGCCGACCCCGGTGGATCCGCTCACCGGCAGCCCGAACACCGTGGTGGACGCCGTGGTCGACAGCGCGCTGATCTCCCCGATCCGCACACTACCGCCGATCCGCGAATATCCGGGGACCGGAATGGTCGTCGGCCCATCGATCCGAATTTCGCAATTACCTTTCGAACAGGCTCCCAGATCGGTCCCATTCGCCGCCGCGGGTAATCCGCCCGAGGCTTTCGTGGTGTCCTTCGCGGAATTCGTGGTCGTGGAATTCTGTCGCACGCTCGTCATCCCCGTCTGTGTCGTCTCGGGCATCGCGTGCCCGTCCGTCTCCGATCCGCATCCCCCGATGAGCCCCGCGATCATCACGCCCACGGCGAGGCCCCACCCGCCTCTCGCCATCGAGGTCTTCGGGATTCGCATACGGCCTCCATACTGCTTCCGGAACAACGGCCCACCGATCATGCGCCATGATGACCGAGTGCGTGTACTGGTTACCGGAGCGAATGGATATCTCGGCCGCGCCGTCGTCGTGGCCCTGTCCGCCGCGGGCCACGAACCCGTCGCCATGATCCGCGCGGCCGCCCCGCCGATCCCCGGCGCCGCCGAGGTCCGCACCGCCGATCTGCTCGACGAACCCGCCCTCGCCCGTGCTCTGCGCGACGCCGACTCGGTCTGCCATCTCGCCGGCCTGACCCGCGCCCGCGAGTCCCTGTCCGAGCCGCTGCGCTACTTCCGCGGCAACACCACCGCGACCCTCACGCTGCTCGAGGCCATGTCCGCCGCCGGCGTCCCCCGGCTCGTCTTCGCGTCGACCGCCGCGATCTATGGGACCCCCGACCGTCAGCCGATGGCCGAAGACCTCCCGGACGCCCCACCGCACCCGTATGCCCGCAGCAAGCTGGCCGCCGAACTGGCCATCGAAGGCGCTGCCCAGGCCGGTGATCTGGCGGCGGTGATCCTCCGCCTGTCCAATATCGCCGGCGGCGCCGACCCCGATCCGACCCGCCTGATCCCGCGCACACTGGCTGCGGCATCGGGGAATTCACCCCTGGCGGTGAATGGTGACGGCACCGCCGTCCGCGACTACCTGCACGTCGACGATGCCGCCCACGCTGTCGCGGCAGCCGTCGACCACCTGCCGGCCCCCGGCGCGGTCGCCCGCTACATCATCGGCAGCGGTCGCGGCACCAGCATCCTCGAGGTGGTCGCCTCGGTGGAACGGGTGACCGGTCGTCGGGTCGCGCTCGACCACCGGCCCCCGGCCCCGGAACCGCCGGCCCTGGTCGTCGACCCATCCAAGGCAATCGCCGAAATGGACTGGAAACCAACTCATTCCACCATCGAGGCGATTATCCGCGATACGGCCACAGAATCTCCACACGGTGTCCGCCGGGACCGCACATCCGGTTCCTAGTGTCGGTGTGCGAACGGCCCGAGCATTTGGAGAATGGAGGGTTCGCATGCGCGACTCGGATGAATTCACCCGGTGGACTACGGAATTCGAGGCCAAGGCCCGCGCCCGGGCCCGGACCGGCGACCCGGACTGGAGCGCCGGCGCGACCCTGCATCCCGCCCTCGTGCGCAGTATCCAGCGTTTTCAGGTGGGGGAGTCGGGTGACGGGGCGCATCTCATCGCCAAGGCCGACGCCGCCGGGGATCCGGTTTACGCTGCGGCGGTTCGGCTGTTCGTCGCCGAGGAGGCGAACCACGCACGGCTGCTGCTGAATCTCCTGCATGCCGCCGGGGAACAGCCGATCTCGCGTCATTGGACCGACGCGGTCTTCGTCGTCTTGCGCCGCGGCCTGGGCTTGCGATTGGAACTCATGGTGCTGTCGATCGCCGAGGTCATCGCCATCCCTTATTACTCGGCGCTCCGCGACGGCGCCTGCGACCCGCTCGCCACCCGCACCGCCGCCCTCATCCTGGCCGACGAGCAACGCCACATTCCGTTCCACGCGCAGCGTCTGCGCCTCGCCTTCGCTGCCACACCGCCCGGGTTGCGTCCCCTCGTCCGCGCTGTCTGGCGGGGAATCCTGCACGTCGCGATCGCGGTGGTGCTGGTCGATCACGGCCGGGCATTACGTCGATTGGGCTGCACCCGAAGAGAATTCGCCCGCACCGCACGCGCCCTGTTCGGCCCGATCTGTGCGACCGCCCTACCGCGGCCGGACCGCGAGCAGCCGTCGGCGAATCCACGAAGCGCGGGGGAAGCGATTGGGTGACCGATCTCCGGATCCGGGATCTCCCATGGTGCCGAGTGTGGGAATCGAACCCACACGCCCTTCCGGGCAACGGTTTTTGAGGTTGACCTTCTCGATGTTTGGGAATTTGGGGTGAGAGCTGAGAACGCACGAATGGGCCTTCTGACCGGCCAAATCGTGCGTTGGTGTGTGTCGAGGCCGTTGGTGGGGTTGAGGGCTGTTGCGTACCGACCACGTACCGGTGGGTTGGGCCTGCGAGGGCGTGAGGTGGCGACCCTGGAGACTCAGTTCAGGTCACGCGACCGTCACTGATCCCGGAATGCGGTTTGCCCGCTGACCTGTGATCCTCTCACGCTCATCGGCAGAAGCGGACGTCGTGCGCGGCACCGGGTCCCCGCCGCCGGCGCCCCGCGCTGGCCGGTTCGGTCAGCGCGGTATGCGGCAGAATAGTGCGTCTTCGCCCTGTCGATTCTGACCCGGTATCGACAGTGCCCGGGGCCGAGAATCGTACCCAGCGTGGTCGTTCCGATACAGCGTTGTTGATGTCGCTCGCCTGCTCAGCGGGTGAGGCTCCACAACCGAATTGCCCCTTCAAACAAGTCGGAAGTGGCGAGCGTCGTGCCATCGGGGCTGAACGCCAGCGCCTGTGCCGGCGTGGCGATGGAGCGAGTGAGGATGCCGGTGGCGGTGTGCCAGAGGTGGACGCCGGTGGTGTCGGAAGAAGTGGCGAGTATGGTGCTGTCGGGGTGGAACGCCATCGTTCTGCCTGCGGGAGCAGGTATCTCGCGGATCACCGCGTCGGTGATGGTCGAGTGCAGCCGTAGCCGCCCGCCTGCGCGGACGGCCCGGACGGAGCCGTCCGGTGCGGTCGCCAAGCGCCCGGAATGTCCACCGGGCAGTTCGTCGAGCGTCCCGTCGGGCCGGAAGGTCACGCTCCGCGGCCACCTCCCGGACAGGTTCTGCACGTACCGCTGCGCGCCTGAGGCCGCGTCCCACACAACGGCCTGCACCGAACCCGACACGCAACCGCCCCACGCTGCGAGCGCTGTACCGTCCGGGCTGAACACGATCCCCCACACATGGATCGGATTCGGGTGGTCGCCGACCTTGATCTCCTGCTGGGGCTGCTCGGCATCGAGGATCCTGGTCAGGTCGTGTTGTGCGGACTGGTCACCCTCGGTGGAGAGCGAACGCAGCTGGCTGATGGCGGCGTTGCGCTGGTTTTGCATCATCAGTAATGCCGCCCGGGTGCGGTGGTACGTCTTCACCTCGGCAGAGGCGAGGACATCGATGGCAGCTGCCCGGAACTCGCCTCGCCACCACCCCCGTGACTCATGCACCAGCCGTTCGTGTAGCCAGTCGGAGCGTCCGATGTCGGCGAGCAGCGCGGCCGCGTCGTCGAGCCTGGGCTCGAACGAATGCCACCACAGCAGCACGATCCAGGACAGTTGCAGTCTCGCGTCGACGTCACCTGCGGCCACCTTTCGGCGCAGTGCGTCGAGGTACTCCCGCCGCACACCGGCCCGACCGCTGTTCCGGTCGATCAGGCCGCGTGCATCCAACCAGCTCGCCATCTGCCTTCGATCGAGCGAATCCGGTGGGGCCTGGGCCAGCACCGCCATAGCTTGCTCGGGGTGCCCCAGTCCTGCCAGCAGCCGGGCCAGGCGTTGCTGGGCGCCGGGGACCCCGAGCGTCGCCAGCGGCCGCAGCACATCGACACCCTCCGGGATGTGTCGATGCCGAACGAGCCAGTCTGAGTATGCTCGCCGCGCGAATTGGTCGCCGACGGCCATCCGGTCCCGCAATTCGTCGAGGCGGTCGGCTCGAGACAACCAGATCGCCAGCTGCCTGGCCGCATGCATATCACCGGTATCCGCGCACGCGCGCAGCTCGTCGATGCGTCCCGCGCGTGCCAGCCGCTTGGCAGTCTGAAAGGGATTGCGGCCGTCGGTTTGCACGCCGACCATTGTGCCGCGCAAGGCAAATCGCAGGAGGCGAATAACAGGCCCCACGGAGAGGGCCTGCGACGAAGGTCCCGAACCAGAAGCCAATCGAGAGGCGACTGCCGGCTCCACTCCACGCTGACCAAATCGGTCAGCTCGGTATGCGGCAAAGCGGATATTCGGCTGATTACCAGCCTCCGATGGTCAGCCACTCCGTTTGGAACTCGACGGGTGTGATCTCCTCCGCCGACAGGTGCGGCAGGTCGGAGATCTCCATCGCCGAGGGCATGCGGCCGAACAACCGAGTGAACTCGGTCCGACCCGAGACCGCGGCCAGGCCCGCACCACCGTCGCGGAACAGTTCGATCCGCCGCCACTCAGGATCTCGCTGAACGACACAGCGATATGGTCGAACTCGGAGTAGTGCACGACCTTCAGGTAGCGCATCTCCTTCGGTCCGGCCTCGTATGTGCCACGTGAGACGCGAATCCTCTGGCCACGGTCGCACGCGGCGGCGACGCCATTGTTGCTGGATTTCCGGCCGCCACGCGGGTCCGGCTCGCGTCGCCGGTAGGCCACTAGCGCGAAGGTGAGTTCTTCCAGCTCGTCTCGGTACAGGTCTCGGATGTGGTCGGGCACGGTCGTGATCGACCATCCGATCTTGGGGTGTTGAGCGAGGTGAGCCCGAGTTCTTGGCCGAGGGCGGGGTATCGCTCGTTGTGCCAGCGACCTTGGCGGCTGGTGTCCTTGATGTCGCGGCGAACCGGTTCAGGGGAAATTCGGTAGAGTGCGCGCGCGGCCCCTGGAATCGGGAGAGGCGGCCCGTACAATTCGGCGCGCACCAGGCCCCCGGTCGCGGCCGTCAGCCTTCGTGCCGGACCGGATCGACTCGGGCGCAACCATTCACGCTGGACGCCACTGCCGCGCCAGCGCTGGGGCGTCTCATTCCGGATGGGAGACAACATATCGGCTCGTCCGCCTTGCAACACATGGGGATCCGATGCGGGCCGAACGCGGGACCGGCAGCACCTCAACAAGATCGCAGTGGAGGTCGTCGCCGCCTTCGGACCGCTCGGTTGCCGAAAGTGAAGCGCGACGGGCGACTTCGCCATCCACCACCGTTCCAGCCGAATTGCCCGCCAACTGGGCAGCTGATACGTTACCCAAGTCGGTGATCTGGCATGTCAGGGGGGGTGTTTCTCACCGCTATGGTGATTCACTATACGAACTTTGGGAATTTTAGCGACGACTGGGAAGACGATCCAGCGTATGCGCCACCACCGCGGCGAACGCCTCAACCAGCACCGAGAACTGCCGCTCCCGCCGCCCCTGCGCAGAAGTCCACCGGGCCGTCATCGTCGTTTGTGTCGATTGAAGTGGATCACGGTCTGCTGCCATCGCGGCTTCACTTCGCCAGCAACTGGCACTATCAAGTGTAGGCGAACGAGGTCGGGCGGGTACTCCTCAAGGCGTATCAGGGCGGAGTAGCTCGACACATCGATCGCCTGCACGAAGCGGCCGGCGGCACGTTAGGCCCAGACTACCCGCACGCTCATTTCCTCTCCGGTCGACAGCAGACGATCATGCTTCTCGAGACCGATAGCTGGGACCACTACTGTCAAACGCAGGACGAGCTGTTTGACGTTGGGAAGTACCGAGTGCAGGGCCAGGCCACGGTCAACGATGAACCGGTCACGACGATCTCCGGCGACCGACAGGCGATTCGTTCCATCCGAGTGTGGTCACAGTGGTGGGGATGCGCGGACCCGTCTGCACTCGAGGCCGAAATCCTCACCTGCGCGGACCAGATCCGTGTCATGCAGCCGAAGTTTCACGCACGACGAGACTGGTCGCGATACTCCGACAAAGAACTCTCCGACATGAAACGGCAACATCGCCGCGAACTTTTGGAACTTGTAGGTAGGGGGTACAGAAATGACTGACAAGCATGACAGGGTGGAAGTCGTACTAGGCGATCTGGGCATAGCACGAAACCACTGGACTCAGGCCAGCACCCGCCTTTTCAATGCCCGGCTTATCGCGCAGAACGACGTGAGCCTACAGGAAAGCGAGATGGGCCTCTTCATGGACTTCTATAACCATTACAAGGACGTTCCACAGTACGCCATCGACCGACTTAGCGAAGGCATAGTGGCATGTGACACGATCGACGCGATCCTGAAGGCGGGCAAGAACGTGTATGAGCAAGAAGAACAAGACAACGTTCACGCATTCAAAAATTTGTATTAGGGCGTCGAAATGGCGGATACGCGGCAGAACCTAGTAAATTACATCAGAATAATAGAAGGCAAAGAGATCGATCTGTTTGGCCTGATCGCTGATGTAGACCGGGATTTCAGAGTGCTTCAAGTTGCGGCAGCTGCATCCGGTGCCGTCGACGGGTCGTCCTTCTCAAAAGTGCATTGGCTGAACCAGAGGCAAGACGAAATTACCGGCGCACTCCATAAAGCCATATATGGAAACCCGGAGAACAACGATCCTGGAATCCAGCAGTTCATTGCGGGGATGGAGTTGCCGGTGAGGTTAATCGATATTGCAGGCAAGTGGAAGGACATCTCGAATAATGCAATAGAAGCCGGAGCTCAGTGTACTGCAGCGGACTTGAGGAGCAGCTGGGCGGGGCGCGGTCAGGACAACTACCAGAATATGCGGCTCAGTCAGCAGACGCCGGCGTTCAATTCGATGGCCACCTTCGCCAATGGGGTTGCAACCGAGCTCCAAAACGTCCTTAAAGTCGTTGTCGGATTCTACGACAAGTTACAGCAGGCTATCGTCAAGCTGGTTAAGATTATCAAAGACTTTACATTGGCCGAATTTGACGCAAATCCAATTAAGGCATGGGTTAATTCTGCCGTTGAAGTTGCCGGTACGATAGTTGATGTCCTGGGTACAATCGTCAACGCTCTGGCGAATACTGAGATATCCCAGCAAAACATAGTCAAGGCAACGCAAGCGCAGGTTGGCTTCCCGGATAATAAATGGCCTAGTCCATCGAAGGATTCGGCCGGGAATTTTACGTTTACGGATTTTTCTTTCCAGGACGAAAACAACGACACTTACCAATGGAAAATGGTGCCATGAGTCGCAGGGTAGCCGTACTTCTGATCCCGCTGATAATGGCTTTGGCGAGCTGCGGATCCTCCAGCGATAACCCCACATCTGGACCGTCGCAGTACAACCGCGGGAAACTCTGTGGCGAGTTCGCTGAATTCTATAAGAGCGTACTCGCCATTGATGTCGAGTACCCCAGCCAGAAGGATTTCGACAAACCCGTGAGCCGAGCGAGCGCCTGCATTCCAAGTCGCTCCAGCGGGGGGACAGCGGGCCATCTGGATATGACGCGTTCCCTCGAGGACGGCACCGACGAACCGAACGATCGTGCCTACGAGCCACAGACGGGGTTCAATGAAAAAGTTTGGATGGCACCGGGGAGCAGGTTCCGCGTTCAGGATGGGCGCTGGGTCGGAAGCATGGAATTTTTCAACGCAGAGCTGAACAATGACCAGACCCGGAAAGCTATCGAATTCTTGATCCGCGTGACGCGCGAGGTCAAAGGCTGACGCAAGATACACGAAAAGGCCCCTCTCCCGCTCGGAGGGGCGACGAGGTAGCCCGTATGCGGTGAGGTGGTCGGCTGCGAGTGGCAGAACCGACTGCTCTTCGTCGATCTTCCGTGCTCAGTGGCCTGGTTCGGATCGATTCGCACCGCCAACTCATGGTCCCCTTCATGTGCGACATTCGGCTAGTTAGACACTTGCTGTCAGGATCGGGTCCCGGCCAGGATTTGATCCAGGTGCCCGGTGGGATGCTCCCAATATTCGGCTGCCCACCGTCTGGTTTGGTGTGCCATTACAGCGCGTGTCGGCCCAGGTGATTCGATGAGGCTATTCGCAGCTCAGCTGATCTCGAACGGGTTATTGCAGTTGCCGCAGTAGATCGGCCCGGCATCATAGGCCGTGCGTGAGACACGATTCTTGCGACCGCAGTCGCAAGCGGCAGCGATGCCGTTGTTGCTGGACTTCCGGCCGCCGTGCGGGTCGGGTTCCCGTCGCCGGTAGGCCACCAGCGCGAAGGCGAGTTCGTCCAGCTCGTCTTGGTACAGGTCTCGGGTGTCGTCGGGCACCGTGGTCACCGACCACCCGATCTTCGGGTGCTGGGAGAGGGTGAGCCCAAGTTCTTCGCCGAGAGCGCGGTATCGCTCGTTGTGCCAGCGGCCCTGGCGGCTGGTTTCCTTGATGTCGCGGACGATCGCGACGCCGTGCGCGGCTTCGTGTAAGAGGGTGCCGAGCACATCGAGTGGGCCACGCTGGAGTCCTTCGCCGCCGACGAACAGTTCGTGGAGTTCGTATTCGCCGCGAATCCAGCGGTTGGGGGCGAAGTGGCCGAGGGTGAGTTTCCCGCCGGCCGATCCGGCTCCCACGGTCAGCACCACGTCGGGCACGTCCGGGTGTAGGTGGCGGATCTTCGCCCAGGTGCTCTCGAGAGCGGAGACGAGCAGGCTGGTGATGGTGTCGGAGTCGGTCATGATCGCCGAAAGTCCTTTCGGGACTTTGACACGTACGTGTCAACCGGCACGAAACCGACCAGCGGGTCAGGTGGGTGGAAACCCTCCACCTGCCGGGTGGACAATTCTGTCCACCAGCCCGGTGTTGCATCTGCAACACCTGCGGATCTCGAGTCTGGATTGACACGTACGTGTCCAGGAGTGGATTCCCCTCTGGGACACCGGATCTGGTCTGGGGGTGCGCCGTGTCCCTGGGGGGCAGGCCCTGCGCCTGCCCTCATCGCCTGCCCAGGGCCGTAGAGGCTCGCGATTCCAGGGAGACGCGCCGACCGAATTTCCCTCGCTGAACCGGACCGTGAGCACCCGGTCGGCCACGGGGAAATTCGGTCGATCGGAGGCGCGGCCCCTGGAATCGGGAGAGACGGCCCGTACAATTCGGCGCGCCCCCAGACCCCCGCTGCGCGGCCGTCAGTCGTCGCGCCGGGCCGGACCGACTCGGGCACAACCGTTCATGCCGGACGCCACCACCGCGCCAGCGCTCCGGACGCCACCACGCACACCACCGCCACGCACGCACCCATTACCCAACGCACCCCGGCACCTAACCGTCACATACGGGACTGCAACTTGTACTCCGAACATCCGGCTGGCGGTCGTCATGGGCGGCCTGCGGCTCAGTAACACTGGTCTGGCCAAGCGGATGCGTGATGCAAGTCAGCTCGACGGCGGCAAGCCGCTGGCGACCTCGCACACCAATATCGCGAAATACGTTGCAGGCCAGCACACCCCGACGCCCCGGGCGTGTCAGGTGATGTTGAACGTGATGGGGCAGCTTGCGAATCACCGGTTCGCCCCGGCGGATATCGGCTATCCGGATGTGCGCTTGGACTCCGATCCCGCTGTCTCGGATCTGTCGGGGATCTACTTCCCGTCCCGGTTCACCTTCGCCGGGGTCTGCATCTGGTGCCATCGGCGGGGCTGCAACTGCCAGCTGTGCCGGGACCGGCATCGCGGCGCGGAGTGGGCGATCTGCTCGCTGTGCGACGGCGCGGCGATCGAATGCACCTGCATCTTTGGCATGGTCGCCATCACGGCGTCGTTGGTGACCACGATCGAGGAGGCGATCCGATGACCACGGTCGAATCCACCGCCGGCACTTGGACGCCGAACCTGCGGCTCGCGTCGGTCATGAGCGAGTTGGGACTGTCGAACAAGGGCTTCGCCCGATTGATGTGTCAGGTCAGCCGCCAGGACGGAGGGGCCCCGGTCTCACCGGGCGGGAGCTCGCTCGCGCGGTACAAGTCCGGGGAGCATCAGCCGTCGGCGCGGACGCTGCAAGTCATGGTCAAGGTGCTCGAACAGATCACCGGTCGCCGTTTCACCACTGGGGATCTCGGGTACTCGGATGAGGATCTGATGCTGACCGCGATCGTGCACAGCCCGCATTCGCTGTCGGGCATATTCTTCCCGGCGCGGCTGACCTTTGCCGGGGTCTGCATCTGATGCCAGCAGCGCGGCTGCACCACCCCCGGATGCATCGAAGAGCACCTCGCGTCACGTTGGCTGGTGTGTCCGATCTGCGACGGCACCGCGATCGGGTGCGAGTGCACCTTCGGCATGATCCTGGCCGGGCCCGCGGCGGGTACCAAGCCGGATCTGAAGGTGGTGACCCGATGAAGGACGTACCGGGAATCCGCTTGCAGGGCTACGACACCCGCTGGCACGAGTGGCTATCCCAGATGTACGGGGTGCCGGTGGCACTGATCGGCCGCATGACCGCGATGCGCAGCGAACGGCTGTACCGGATGGTGCGGCGCTGGTACGTGACCGAATGGTGCAATGTCGGCCGGATCGACTACGAGACGCCGGGTTCGTGGCGGCGTTCGTTCTTCGACGCGCCCGATGCCGAACCCAATGGTCCGCTGTGGGTGTGGCCGACGAGGGAAGCCTCCTGGGGCATGCTGGATTTCGATCCCGGCGAATGGGAGCCCAAGGCCACCACGGCGGCGCATCTGACGGCGATTGCGCACCTGCGCTACGTGCTGACCGGTCTGGAAACCGATCCGGATGTCTGGACCAGTGAGCGGATCTTGCGGCGCCGGATCGAGCCGGGCTTCCACATCCATGACGGCTGGCTTCTGGACGAGGACGACTACGACAAGATCTGGGGCATCGAGGTCGAACTGTCACGCAAGTTCGGCAGCGGCCGGTTGGCGAAGAACATCGCCGCCGCCCTGGAATCGGCCGCCCATCACAACCTGGCGGGCGTGCAGTACTTCGTACGCGGGGAGGAACTGCGGCGCGCGGTGGCGCGGTCGGCGAACTACCTCGCCCGCGAACAGGGCCTGGATCTGTCCAACCTCCACATCCATGATCTGGATGCGACCCTGGCACGAAGGGAGGAAGCCTGATGCCTATCAACCTCCGACTCCGGGAGGCCCTCATGCAAGCGCACCTGACCCCGGAGACTGCCGCCGCCGCAATCCAGGTTGATCCGAAAACCGTGGAGCGGTGGATCAATACGGGTCGCACACCGTACCCGCGTCACCGCTACGCCGTGTCCGCGCTGGTCGGGGTGTCGGAATCGGACCTGTGGCCCGAGGTGGGGACGCTGAAGCCCTTGCGGTTCAGCTTCGCCGGGATCTGTATCTGGTGCGACCGCCCCGGCTGCACCGACACCGAATGCATCCTCCGGCACGAGGCCGCGCGCTGGGAAATCTGCCCACTGTGCGGCGGCGCGCCCTGGACCGGACCCGGCGGCACCTGCTCGTGTCTCAATGGCCTCGTGCAGGCGATCATGACCAAGTTCATGCTGCCCAAGGCGGTGGCCTGATGGATCAAGACCGTTACCTTCAGGCCAAAGACTGCGAAGCGCTGACCGGTATCCCCGCAGCCACATGGCGATACTGGGCGCACATCGGTTCCGGCCCAGCGAGTTTTAAGCTCGGCCGCCGCCGGGTCTGGCGCGAAAGCGTCATACGGGCCTGGATTGACGAGCAGGAAGCCGCGACCGCCAGCGACCGAGCAGTCTGATCATGACCGCTCGGCGGAATCCTCGGGCGGGTGTCGAAGATCGGTGGTACAAGACCGTCTCCGAGATCGACCCCGCCACGGGGGAGAGGAAGCGCAGAAAGGTCCGGTCGGAGAAGTTCGGCCGGGGCAAGCGCTGGCAAGCGCGCTATGTGGACCCGAACGGCGTCGAACGGTCACGGTCGTTCGTGACCAAGAACGAGGCGCAGCGGTTCATTGACAGTGACGTGATCACCAAGGTGGTCACGGGTACCTGGGTAGACCCTGACCGGAGCGGTGTCCTGTTCTCGGTCGTCGCCGAAAAGTGGTTCAGTACCAAGAAGATCCGCAAGCCGAAGACCATTGCGGGGTACCGGTCCCTCCTGGACACGACGGTCCTACCTCGCTGGGAATCGATTCCGTTGCGAGACATTGAATTCGAAGATATCCAAGAATGGGTCGTGGATCTGTCGCACCAGGGCAGCACGCGATTCGAGGGGCGCGGGCTCTCGGCTTCTCGGGTCGTGCAGTCCTATCAGGTCTTCAATCAGGTACTGCGGTTCGCGGTCAAGGCCAAGCGCCTGGCGGTGAATCCGGCCGAGGATATCGACCTGCCGACAGTGGCCAGTGCCGAGCGGCGCTATCTGACCCACCTTGAGGTGATGCGGTTGGCGCTGGCGGTTGGGCGATTCCGGCCGTTGGTGTTCACCCTGGCCTATACGGGCATCCGATTCGGAGAGGCTATTGCTCTGCGTGTCCGGGCGGTTGATCTCGACACCAAGCGAATCACCGTGTCCCGGTCAGCGACTGCGGTCACGGGAAGGGGCATCGTCGAAACCGGGACCAAGACCCATGGGACTCGGGACGTACCGATTCCGGCGACCCTGGCCAAGGAACTCCGGCCACTGCTCAAAGATCGCGATCCTGACGCACTTGTGTTCCCCAGCCACCGGGGTGGCTACCTGACCTCCACGGAGTTCCGCTGGGTGTTCAACCCGGCCGTCCGGGAGGTCGGCCTGAAGGGTCTTGTCCCGCATGGCCTCCGTCATACGGCAGCCTCCCTGGCCATCAGGGCGGACGCGAACATCAAGGTTGTCCAGCGGATGCTAGGACACAAGTCCGCTGTCCTAACCCTTGACCTCTATGGCCACCTGTTCGACGACGACCTCGACGCCGTCGCCGAGCGGATGGATGCCGGAGCGCAACAAGCTGCGGGCCAGCTGCGGGCCGGATGAAACAGAACGGCGGGCATGATCACCGATCATGCCCGCCATCTCGTGCCGAGTGTGGGAATCGAACCCACACGCCCTTCCGGGCAACGGTTTTTGAGACCGTCGCGTCTGCCAATTCCGCCAACTCGGCGCACCGAAGGGAAATGATAGCGGGTACTGGTACAAACCAACTAATCGAGGGGGTCGGCGGACTACAGGGTTGTGATACTGGTCGGTTTGCGCTGGGTACGTGGGTTGTAGGGCCGGGTGAACGGTACTCTTTGGGAGACTCGGGTGCGTGCTGGTCCTGTGAGGGTGGCGCAAGACGAGGTGGCATCGGGTATCGGATTTCGGAAGCGACAGGGGTTCATCTATGGGAACGACAGCAGGGGGCGGTTCGAAGAAGGACGCTGCGGCGTCCGCCCCCAAGCGGGTGGTGGTTGCCGAGGACGAAGCGCTCATCCGGATGGACCTGGTGGAGATGCTCTCCGAGGAGGGCTATCACGTGGTGGGTGAGGCGGGCGACGGCCAGCAGGCCGTGGACCTCGCCGTGGAGCTGCGGCCGGATCTGGTGATCATGGACGTGAAGATGCCGCGCCGGGACGGCATCGACGCGGCGGCCGAGATCGCGTCGAAACGCGTTGCGCCGGTGGTCATCCTGACCGCCTTCAGTCAGCGCGACCTGGTCGAACGGGCACGCGACGCGGGGGCGATGGCGTACCTGGTGAAGCCGTTCACCAAGTCGGATCTGGTGCCGGCCATCGAATTGGCCGCATCGCGATTCCATGAGATCGCCGCGCTCGAGAGCGAGGTCGCGAACCTCACCGACCGGCTCGAGACGCGCAAGCTGGTGGAGCGTGCCAAGGGTGTGCTCATGCAGACCCAGGGGCTATCCGAGCCGCAGGCGTTCAAGTGGATTCAGCGCACCGCCATGGATCGTCGCACCACTATGAAGGCGGTCGCGGAAGTGGTGCTGGAGAACCTCGCACCGAAGTAAGTCGCATTTGCCGGGCCGTCGCCCTGTTGTTGCCACTAATGCACTGAGGAAATTTACAGTGCGGTAACAACAGGGCCTTCCACTTTAGTTGCGATGTCACATGAATGATTCGAATGTGATGCGGACCTAACGTGGCCCGACTATGTTTCTGTGCGGGCCGATCGATGGGGCGGCCCTCCTCGGTCACCCCGGGGGCGCACAGAACATGAGGTGAATCGTGCTTGGTTCAATGACGCGCACGTCGACCCTGCGGCACAGTCGCACGGTCAAGATGCTTGTCGTCGGGGCCGCGGCCGTACTCGCATTGGGCAGTGCCGGCTGCAGTAGCAAATCGACGGACAATTCGGGCGGAGGCGGGTCGAATCTGACCATTTCGCCCCTGGTGCAGGTGGACTCGCAGGGCAAGGAGGTCCCGGTCACGGACTCCAGCGCGGCCGCCGACCCCGCCGGTGACGGCAAGGGCAAGTGCGCCCCGCAGACCATCGCGATGGCCGGCCCGCTGACCGGCGACAACGCCAACCTCGGCCTCAACATCATCCGCGGTGTGAAGCTGGCGCTGGACCAGCACAACAAGGCCAACCCGGGCTGCCAGGTCTCGGTCAAGGAATTCGACACCGAGGGCGACCCGCAGAAGGCCACCCAGGTCATTCCGACCATCGTCAGCGACCCGTCGATCGTGGCGCTGATCGGTCCCACCTTCTCCGGTGAGACCAAGGCGACCGGCGCGATCCTCAACCAGGCCAACCTGCTGTCGCTGACGCCGTCGGCCACCAACGTCACCCTCACCACCAACGGCTGGACCAACTTCTTCCGCGGTCTGGGCAATGACGGCATCCAGGGTCCGGCGGTGGCCGGATACCTGAAGGGCACCGGCAAGTTCAAGAAGATCTGCGTCATCGCCGACGACTCCGACTACGGCACCGGCCTGGCCAAGACGGTCACCGAGGGCCTGGGTCCGATCGCCGACCCGAGCTGCGCGGCCAATGTGAAGGCCAAGCAGAAGGACTTCTCCGCGACCGTGTCGAAGATGGCCTCCGCCAAGCCGGACGGCATCTTCTACTCCGGCTACTACGCCGAGGCCGCCCCGCTGGTGAGCCAGCTGCGCGACGGCGGCGTGACCGCGACCTTCATCTCCGACGACGGCACCAAGGACGTCGAGTTCACCAAGCAGGCCGGCAGCAAGTCCAAGGACGCGCTGCTCTCCTGCCCGTGTGGTCCGGCCGGGGACAAGTTCGCCTCCGCCTACAAGGCGTTCAACAACTACGAGCCCGGCACCTACTCGACCGAGGGCTACGACCTGACCACGATCGTGCTCAAGGGCATCGAGGCCGGTAAGGTCACCCGCCCCGACCTGGTCGAATACGTGCGCGGCTACGACGGCCAGGGTCTGGCGCGTCAGTACAAGTGGGGTTCCACCGGTGAATTGGCCAACGCGTTGATCTGGATGTATCAGGTCAAGTAGCGATCACTGTTAATCGGAACAGCGTGTGCCGAAATTCGTTTCGGCACACGCTGTTTTCCACGACAGCGGAAAGTAACGAATGTCTGCACCCGCTTTGGCCGATGTGACCCTCCTCGCGAGCGGGTCCATCAAGTTCGATCTGTCCGGGGTCGCCGATCAATTCTGGCGGCTCACCGTCGAAGGGCTCACCTACGGCTCGATCTATGCCCTGGTCGCGGTCGGCTACACACTCGTCTACGGTGTGTTGCGCCTGATCAATTTCGCCCATTCGGAAGTATTCATGCTCGGCACCTTCGGCCAGTTGGTCGGATTGATGGTGTTCGGATTCGCGGCGAGCGGTGATACCTACTCCCAGGGTGTCGGACTGACCGTGGTCTACCTCGCAGCGGCCATGGTCTTCGGCATGTTGGTCTCCGGCGCGGCCGCGGTGGCGCTGGAGCGAGTCGCGTACCGGCCACTGCGCAAACGCGGCGCGAAACCGCTGATCTTCCTGATCACCGCGATCGGAATGTCGTTCGTGCTGCAGGAATTCGTGCACTACATCCTGCCCAAGCTGACCGGCAACAAGCTCGGCGGCACTAACGCGCAGCAGCCGATCCAGCTGGTGACGCCCACCGAGCAGTTCAAGTTCTTCGGCGCGTCGGTCACCAATATCGCGCTGGTGATCGTGCTGGCCGCGGTGGCGCTGGCGCTCACCACCGAATTGCTGATCAACCGGACCAAATTCGGCCGCAGCATTCGCGCGGTGGCCCAGGACCCCGACACGGCGACGCTGATGGGCGTCTCCCGGGAGCGGGTCATCATGCTGACCTTCCTGATCGGCGGTGTGCTCGCGGGCGCCGCCGCGCTGCTGTACACGCTCAAGATCCCCAACGGCATCATCTACAACGGCGGATTCATCCTGGGCATCAAGGCTTTCAGCGCCGCGGTGCTGGGCGGCATCGGCAACCTGCGCGGCGCGCTGCTGGGCGGTCTGCTGCTCGGCCTGGCCGAGGACTACGGCCAGGTGCTCTTCGGCGATCAGTGGCGTGACGTGGTCGCGTTCGTGGTGCTGGTCGCGGTGCTCATGGTCCGGCCCACCGGCATTCTCGGGGAGAGCCTGGGGAGGGCGCGCGCATGACCGACACGAAAACGACTCCCGCGCCGCACAGCTCACCCGCGGGACGGGGCGTCGGCGACGCCATCCGCACCTGGTGGGCCGGGCTCTCGCGCCCGGCGCAGTGGGCGTTCGGCATTCCCGCGGTCATCGTGCTGGCCGCGCTGCCGCTGTTCAAGCTGCCGCTGCTGGACACGCCCGGCACCAGTTTCGGCGGGGTGATGGCGCAGTTCGCCATGTACGCGCTCATCGCCATCGGCCTGAATGTGGTTGTCGGGCAGGCGGGTCTGCTCGACCTGGGCTATGTCGGCTTCTACGCGGTCGGCGCGTACTCGGTCGGCCTGCTGACCAGTCCGAACAGTCCGTGGAACCAGACCAATGGGGGCTGGCTCAATCCGCAGTGGGCGTGGCTGGCGTGCGTCCCGATCGCCATCCTGGCGACCGCGATCTCCGGTCTCATCCTGGGCACGCCGACACTGCGCCTACGCGGCGACTACTTGGCCATCGTGACCCTCGGCTTCGGTGAGATCGTCCGGCTGCTGGCCGACAATCTGCCCGAGATCACCAACGGCAGCCTCGGCCTGTCCCGCATCCAGTACCCGCACGTCGGCGAGTCCGACACTCATCCGGGCGGCTACTTCTCCTCCGGCAATCTCGGTGACGTGCACACCTGGAATGTGCTGGACCGGGCCAACTCCGGCACCTGGTGGTACTGGCTGGGCATCGTCCTGGTGGTCGCTGTGCTCATGCTGGTCGGCAATCTCGAGCGCAGCCGGGTGGGTCGCGCGTGGGTCGCCATCCGGGAGGACGAGGACGCCGCCGAGATCATGGGCGTGCCCACCTTCAAGTTCAAGCTGTGGGCGTTCATGATCGGCGCGGCCATCGGCGGCCTGTCGGGCGCGCTGTACGCGGGTCAGGTGCAGTACGTGAATCCGCAGGGGTTCAACGTCATCAACTCGATGCTGTTCCTGTGCGCGGTGGTGCTGGGCGGGCAGGGCAACAAGCTCGGCGTGATCGTCGGCGCGTTCCTGATCGTGTACCTGCCCAACCGGTTCATGGGCGTGAACGTGGGCGGGCAGTCGCTCGGTGACTACAAGTACCTCTTCTTCGGTCTCACGCTGGTAGTCGTGATGATCTTCCGGCCGCAGGGTCTGTTCCCGGCGCGGCAGAAACTGCTGACCTACGGGCGGCAGGTGTATCGGGCGGTGCGCCGGCCGGCGGTGGCCGCGCAGACGACGGGAGCTGCACAGTGACGGGGCCGGGCGACGCGCTGTTCGACAACGAGGACATGGCGGCCGGGTACGCGCGGCCCGAGGTGGAGCCCAGTGCCGGCATGCTCGACGTGACCGAGGTGCTGCCCGTCTACAAGGACCCCGAGGTGGTCGCGGAAGTCGTTGCGCCGCACCGGGACATCGAGACCGCGGTCGGCGCGCCGCTGCTGCGCACCGACGGGCTGACCATGCGGTTCGGCGGTCTCACCGCCCTCGACAATGTGAGCTTCGAGATCCGCCGCGGCGAGATCCTCGGACTCATCGGACCCAATGGCGCGGGCAAGACGACCTGCTTCAACGCCATCTCCGGGGTGTATCGCCCGTCGGACGGCACGGTCTACTTCGACGGCAAGCCGCTGACCAAGACCAAGCGCAACGAGATCACCCGGCTGGGCATCGCGCGCACCTTCCAGAACATCAGGCTCTTCGGGGAGATGACCGCGCTGGAGAACGTGGTCGTCGGCGCGGACGCCCGGCACAAGACCTCGGTCCCGGGCGCGCTCTTCCGCACCCCGCGGCACCGCGAGGAGGAGAAGGACTCGCTCGAGCGGGGCATGGCGCTGCTGGAGTACGTCGGCATCGCGCCGCATGCGGTCGAGAAGGCGCGCAACCTCTCCTACGGCGATCAGCGCCGCCTGGAGATCGCCCGCGCCCTGGCGACCGAGCCGAAACTGCTGTGCCTGGACGAGCCCGCCGCCGGGTTCAATCCGAGCGAGAAGTCCGCGCTGATGGATCTGATCCGCAAGATCCGCGACGACGGCTACACGGTGCTGCTCATCGAGCACGACATGCGATTGGTCATGGGCGTGACCGACCGCATCGTGGTGCTGGAGTTCGGCCGCAAGATCGCCGACGGGTTGCCGGAGCAGATCCGCCAGGATCCCACGGTGATCAACGCCTATCTGGGCGTGCCCGACGAGGCCGACGCCGAGTCGGCCGAGGACGCCGCCGAGGCGCGAAGCATTGCCGCCGAACCGGTTCCGGATCTCGCCGGGCGGGCGCCCGGTTCCGTCGCGCCCACCGCCTCGACCGGCGAGCCGCTGCTGAGGGTCGAGGACATGGTCGTGAACTACGGCAGAATCCAAGCGCTGCACGGCATCTCGCTGGAGGTCGGGCAGGGCGAGCTGGTCACCCTGCTGGGCGCGAACGGCGCGGGCAAGACGACCACCATGCGCGCCCTGTCGGGCCTGCTGCCGCTGACCCGCGGCCGCATCATGTTCCAGGGCCGCGACATCACCCGCATGAAGGCCCACGAACGCGTGGTGGCGGGCCTGATCCAGGCCCCCGAGGGCCGCGGCGTCTTCCCGGGCATGACGGTCCAGGAGAACCTCGACATGGGTTGCCACGCACGGCCGTTCGCGTCGAAGGCGGACTATGCGAAAACCCTGGACTGGGTCTTCGAGCTGTTCCCGCGCCTGCTGGAGCGCCGCCGCCAGGTGGGCGGCACCCTCTCCGGTGGCGAGCAGCAGATGCTGGCCATCGGCCGCGCCCTCATGGCCCGTCCGCAGCTGCTGCTGCTCGACGAGCCGTCGATGGGCCTGGCCCCCATGGTGATCCAGCAGATCTTCCGGATCATCGCCGACATCAACGCCCAGGGCACCACGGTCCTGCTGGTCGAACAGAACGCCCAGCAGGCCCTGACCCGCAGCGACCGCGCCTACATCCTGGAAACCGGCGAGGTGACCAAGACCGGCGGCGGTCGAGCCCTGCTCACCGACCCCGCCGTCAAGTCCGCCTACCTCGGCGTCGGCTGACCCGCGTCAGCTGGTCCCACCCACCCCGAAAAGCATTCGGGCCGGTCACCTTCCGG
>NZ_JBHWHH010000126.1:0-21707 GCF_042732555.1 Nocardia sp. NPDC059764 | reverse complement strand
GGGCTCTCTGACGGAAAATGGGGCCCCCTGGGTCGGTAGGGGCTGACCCGGCGTCACAGGCCCACTATCAATACGCCATAGCGCCCCCAAAACCCCCCCGCCCGACTGGAGAATCCAGTCGCCCGCTTCTTTTTTGTCTCCGCCCTGAGGAGTGAGAGGGATACAGGGCGGATCAAACCATCAGTGCCTCAGTGCTTTACGGGGCAGCCGCCCTTGTAGTCCACCTGGAACTCCTTGATGCCGTTCAGCCAGCCCGAGCGCAGGCGCTTGGGGTCGCCCAGCTTGGAGATGTCGGGCATGTGGTCGGCGATGGCGTTGAAGATGATCTCGATCTCGAGTCGAGCCAGGTTCGCGCCGATGCAGAAGTGTGCGCCGGTACCACCGAAGGACAGGTGCGGGTTCGGGTCACGCAGGATGTTGAAGGTGTACGGGTCCTCGAACACCTCTTCATCGAAGTTGGCCGAGCGGTAGGACAGGATGACCCGCTGGCCCTTCTTGATCTCCACGCCGCCGACCTCGACGTCCTCCAGCGCGGTGCGCTGGAAGGAGCTGACCGGGGTGGCCCAGCGGATGATCTCGTCGGCCGCGGTCTTGGGCCGCTCCTTCTTGAAGAGCTCCCACTGGTCGGGGTTCTCCATGAAGGCGATCATGCCGTGGGTGGTGGCGTTGCGGGTGGTCTCGTTGCCCGCGACCGCCAGCATCATGACGAAGAAGCCGAATTCCTCCGGCAGCAGCGCCTCGCCGTCCATGTCGGCGTTGATCAGCTGGGTGACGATGTCGTCGGCCGGGCAGGCGCGACGGGCTTCGGCCATCTGGTACGAGTAGCCGAGGATCTCGGTGGAGGCGACCACCGGGTCGGCGTCGGAGTCCGGATCGTCGTAGCTGGTCATGTCGTTGGACCATTGGAAGAGCTTCATGCGGTCTTCCTGCGGCACGCCGATCAGCTCGGCGATGGCCTGCAGCGGCAGCTCGGCGGCCACCTGCTCCACGAAGTCGCCGTTGCCGGACTCGACGGCGGCCTTCACGATGGACTCCGCGCGGGCGGTCAGCTCGGCGCGCAGGCCGTTGATGACGCGCGGCGTGAAGCCCTTGGAGATGATCTTGCGGAGCTTGGTGTGCTCCGGGGCGTCCTTGTTCAGCAGGACGAAACGCTGCAGATCGATCTGCTCGCGGGTGATGTCGTCCTGGAACCGCGGGATGGCGGTGTTCTCATAGGTGGAGAACACGTCATCGCGGCGCGAGACGGTCTTCACATCGGCATGCTTGGACAGCACCCAGAAGCCGTCGTCGGTGAAGCCACCGACCTCCGGCGACTTCGGGTTCCACCAGATAGGCGCAGTTCTGCGCAGTTCGGCAAGCTCTTCGGCCGGCACTCGCTTCGCCCAAATTTCGGGGTCGGTGACGTCGAATCCATCCGGCACTCCGGGCCGGGCTGCAGTGTCAACCACCAGCAGTCTCCTTTGACCAACTGAAACACGTTCTACCGCTATTGAAGCACAGGGGGTAGAACAAGAGAAGGGACTAGGTAACCGCCCAGAACTGACCAAGGTTACTTGCCATGAACTCGTTGCAGTTCTGATCCGGAAGGAAAGACATGGGTACTCCTGTCATCGTCGAGGCCGCGCGTACGCCGATCGCCAAGCGCAATGGCTGGCTGGCCGGCCTGCACGCGACCGAGTTGCTCGGCGCCGCGCAACGGGGCGTCCTCGAGCGCGCGGAACTGAACCCCGCTCTGGTCGAGCAGGTCATCGGCGGCTGCGTCATGCAGGTGGGCGAGCAGGGCAACAACGTCACCCGCACCGCGTGGCTGCACGCCGGACTGCCGTGGCAGACCGGCGCGGTCACCGTCGACAACCAGTGCGGTTCGGCACAGCAGGCCGCGGGCCTGGTGGCCGGTCTCATCTCCACCGGCGCCATCGAGGTCGGCATGGCCTGCGGCATCGAGTCCATGAGCCATGTTCCGTTGGGCGCCAACGTCGGAACGCACGCGGGCCCGCGCCGGCCCGCGTCCTGGAGCATCGACATGCCCAACCAGTTCGAGGCCGCCGAGCGAATCGCCAAGCGGCGCGGCATCACTCGTGACGATGTCGAGGAGCTGGGCGTGCGCTCGCAGCGACTGGCCGCGCAGGCGTGGGCCGAGGGCCGCTTCGACCGCGAGGTGCTGACCATCAAGAACGCCCCGCAGGTCGACAAGGAGGGCAACCTCACCGGTGAGTTCGCCGACATCAGCCGCGACCAGGGTCTGCGCGAGACCACCCGCGAGGGCCTGGCGAAGCTGAAGCCGGTGCTGGAGGGCGGAATTCACACCGCCGGTACGTCCTCGCAGATCTCCGACGGCGCCGCCGCCGTACTGCTGATGGACGAAAAGGCCGCGCAGCGTGAGGGTTTGCGTCCGCGCGCCCGCATCGTCTCGCAGTGCCTGGTCGGTGGCGAGCCGGAATTCCACCTCGACGGCCCGGTGCAGGCGTGCGAGCGACTGCTCGAGCGTTCCGGCATGAGCATCTCCGATATCGACTTGTTCGAGATCAATGAGGCTTTCGCTTCCGTGGTGCTGTCGTGGGCCTCGGTGCACAAGCCGGATTTCGATCGCGTGAATGTCAATGGCGGTGCGATCGCGCTGGGCCACCCGGTCGGCAGCACCGGATCCCGCTTGATCACAACGGCTTTGCACGAGCTGGAGCGCACCGACAAGAGCACCGCCATGATCCTGATGTGCTGTGGCGGCGCCCTCGCGACCGGCACGATCATCGAACGGATCTAGTCTCTCAATGATTTTCGGCCAGGTTGAACGTTCATCCGTCTTGCCCTGAGACGTGGCGTACGCCACACACAATCCGGTACAGACAAGAAGATGATCCATCAGCTATCTTATGGCTACCCGAGGCCCGTCCGGGAAGACCCCCGCGACGGGCCAGAACCGGGGCTCTTAAGCCCTTGGCAAGAACCGTGGGGTTGGCCCGCAAACGCCCAAGCCACAGTGGGTGAACCGGATCACCGCCTAGAAGCTTCAAGGAAATCGCGAATCAGGCGTAGGTTTTCAGTTACTGAGCCGCTAATATCAATGATACGTATCCGAGATAACGACTGTTAGTACAGCGAAGGGAATTGGGCGGCTCACAATGGCTGATTTCGCGGCGCGGCTGAACAAGCTGTTCGAAACCGTGCATCCCCCGGGGCGTAAGCCGCACACGAACGCAGAGGTGGCGGCCGCCTTGACGGCATCCGGCCACCCGATCTCGAAACCGTATCTGTCGCAGTTGCGGTCGGGACAGCGCACGAACCCGTCGGATGAGACGGTGGCTGCTCTGGCAAAGTTCTTCAAGGTCAAACCGGACTACTTCTTCAACGACATCTACGCGGCGAAGATCGATCACGATCTCGAGCTGCTGTCCCAGCTGCAGGGCTATGGACTCCGTCGTCTGTCGAGCAGGGCGTTCGACCTGTCCGAAGAATCTCAGAATCTCCTCACGTCTATGGCGGAGAAGTTGCGGGCAAGCGAAGGTTTGCCCGAAATTCCTCCGGATGGCACGGAATAAGCACTGCCACAGAGCAACACAGTGCGGCTAGCTCGGAGGCCGCACTGTGTTGGTTTGTTACAGGGCTCGCTCCAGACCGGACATAAGGCGGTCGCCGGTACTGCTTGCAGGGCGGTACCGGCGTCTCCGCCGGACCATGCGGTCCACGTGAAGGATGTTGCACCGGTCTCAGCCCGCTGAGGCCATGTGGCGCAGACCCCTGCGCTGGTGCAGTATGCACAAAGCTGGCACAACACCGTCCAGGTGCACCTGGATGGCCGAATCAGTTGTTTGTGCACTATGTCGTTTTGTGCACTGTGAGTGTTTCGCCCCATTGCACCAACCGCGACAAGCACGAGTGACAACTTCAAGTGACAAGCAAAGTCCCGTACCACGCACGGCGGGTTCGATGAGACGAAACCTCGGATACGAAGTCTCATCGAGAAGGCCCGCCGGAATGCCGCGCCCATGGCAATCACGCGAGGTACGGGACTTGCGCATTTGCGACAAGAGCGCAAAAGCGTCGGTGATCTCCGCGTGATCAACTTCGAGGCCCTTCCGGACGGTAATGCCCGGCGGACTCAGAAGGTAATGGAAGAGTAAATGTCTACCGTTTGGCGGACCCCGGAACCGTGGCCTGCGCCGACGCCGCGTCATACGCGCGCGCGATGGCCTGCACCCAGCCGCGCGGGCTGACCCCCGCGGGCGGCGAGATCCAGCGGCCGTCGATCACCGTCTCGCCGAACGGATTCCGCGCCCACTCGGCCACCCGCCGCGCCCGATCGGCCACCGAGACCGGCGGCTGACCCGCCGCGACCAGTTCCACACCGCCGCCGGACTGCAGGTAGAGCGCGTCCATGATCTGCGCGACCTGGTCCGATGCCTTGAGCTGGGTGCCCGAACCGGTCTGTTCGTGCGCCACCACCTCCGGGAACCGCGCGATCAGCACCCGGTGCAGGGTGCGAATCTGTTTGAGCAGCACCCGCGCCCGCCACCACAGCTCGATCACGATCCACACCGCGCCGATGGCGATGAGCAGCGCCGCGATCTGCCACATCGGCCAGAACCAGCCCTCGTCACCGGGATTCGGCATGGGCTCGTCGTTCACCGCACGGCGAATCGACAGGGCCGCCAGCAAGCCGACCACCGCGGTACCGGTCGTGTACAGCGCGATGCCGCGGCCGAGGGTGGTCCAATCCAGGTTGCGCACACCGGTGATCACGATGAAGACGCACTCCACCAGCACGATCGCCCAGCCGAAGGTGACCGACCAGAGCAAGGTCAGCAGCATGGCGAGCGCGCCGCCGCCGTAGATCATCATGGCGATCTGGCGCAGATTGCGACGCGACACCACCGGCCACGCGGCCGAGGCCACCACCGAGGTGGCGGTGCCGAACATGATCCACGCGGCCGTCACCACCCGGTCGCCCAGCCACAGACCGTGCACACCGTTCGGTATCAGATGGTCAACGGCCAGACCGATTTCCGGCACTCCCACCGTCGCCGCCAACGCCACCGCCGCGACCGCGACCACGATCGCGACTCGAGCCGTGGTCGCCGGTTTCACCAGCACGCGACCGACGCGTGCGCCCGAGGCCATCCACACCAGCATGGCCACCAACCAGAAGGTCATGCCGCGTCCTTTCGGGGATGACCGAGGGCCCCTACGTGGTTACGCAAGCTGCCGCCTCCGGGGCCTGACTCGGTCATCCCAGCGCCTCATCGAATCGAAGGACCGAGACGCCCGCGCCCCGGCTGTTGAACACCCGCAAGCGGGTCATCAGCATGCTCGCGAAAGTCTCCGCCTCCCATTCGCACTGCTCGTCGTCGCCCAGATCGATGGCTTTCTGATGCGCGCGCTGGCTGAGCATGTAGGCGATCAGATCGTCGCTGGCCTCCAGCACCACCTCGGTCGCCGCCTCGCCCGGATGGTCGAAGACGATGTGGCCGAGCTCGTGCGCGAGGGTGTGCTCGCGGCTGGGCAGCGCCTGCGCCAGCACGATCACGTCCCGGTCCGGATAGCTGCGGCGCTGGCCGCACACGCCCGGACCCAGTGTGGCGCTGGCGATCTCGATCGGCCGCCGCCGCTCCGCGGAGATGGCGAGCACCACCTCGTCCAGGTCGGTGGCGTCGAAGTCGGCCGCCACCGCGCACACCGCGTCCACCGCGGCGGCCACCCGGCGGTAGGACCCGATGCTATGAGCCTTGCTCTCGGTCATCGCGGTCCCCTCATGCCCTCGGTCCGAAGAATGCCGCGCGCGCGGCGTCGACCCGGCCCTGCGCCGCGCCCGCGCTCTGGAAGCTCACCGCACCCGAGCCGGTGCCGGCCAAGGCCATCGCGATCAGCCCGCCGATCACCGACAGCGGTTTCCACGGCGGCAACGGGGAGTTGTGCGAGGTCGGCTTCACATCCGGATCCGGTTGCGCCAGAACGGGAGCGGGCTTCGGCGCGGGCGGCACCGGTGCGGCCGGTTCGGTTTCGGGCTCGGGCAGCGCGGCCACCACCGCGGGCAGCGCCGGGACGGCCGGGGGCTGCGGAATCTCCAGCGGCACCGGCGGCGGCCCGGGCACGGCGGGCGGCGGAATCAGCAACAGCAGCAGCGGCGAAGCACAGACGGCGGCGGAACCCAGGCCCGCTGAACCCAGGGCCGCGGAGCCCACGGCGGCCGAACCCAACTCGGCCGAGCCCGAGCCCAGGCCTCCGACACTGGCGGAACCGAGGGCAGCGGAACCGGCGCCGGTCGAACCGCCGGCCGCCGAACCCACCCCCGAACCCGCGCCGGCCGAACCGGCCGCCGAACCCAGACCGGCCGACCCGGCACCGGCGCCGAGGCCGGCGCCCAGGCCGGCCGAGCCGGCGAGCGCGGAACCCACACCGGCGGAACCGATTCCGGCCGAACCGACGGCCGCGGAGCCGGTGCACAGGGCGGCCAATCCGGCCGAGCCGACAGCCGCGGAGCCGACCGCGGCGGAACCCGTTGCGGCCGAGCCGGTGCCGAGCAGCAGCCCGAGCAGTGCCGAACCGGTGCCGAGGCCCGCCGAGCCGACGGCCGCGGAACCCAGGCCGAGCACCCCGGCGGTACCGAGTCCGGCGGAGCCGACCGCGGCGGAACCGGTGCCCAGCACGGCCGAACCGGTGGCGGCTCCCGCCGAACCGGTGCCCGCCACCGCGGAACCCAATCCCGCACCGGCGGAACCGGTTACAGCCGAACCGGAGCCCAGGGCGGCCGAACCGGTGCCACCGAGCACGGCGCCCAGACCGGCGGAACCGACGGCGGCCGAACCGACGGCCGCTCCGGCCGAACCGGTGCCGAGCCCGAACAGAATGGACAGCAGATCCTGGGGCCCGGCCACCGGGGTGACGGCCACGGCCTGCGGCTGCGGCTGCGGCTGCGGAGACCCTGGCAGCGATCGCGGTGCGACGGGCTGCGACTGCGGGGCGGGCAGCACCGGATCCTGGCCGGCGGGCGCGGGGTCGAGTGGGAGGCCCGGCTGCGCGTCAGCGGCAGCGGGCCCGAGCAGTGCCGAACCGGTGACAGCTGCGATCACTGCCACCAGTCGCATTGCACGATCGATGATCATGCGACAGCCATCCCCTCATCGATACCGCGCACTTGGCTTGTCTCCGCACCGGGGGTACGAAATCCCGTTCCTCGGCAGGCGGTTCGGGACAGGTTTCGAGCTCACTCTGTCGCCCCGATTGCCGGACCGTTGCGGAACGCGGTCATCGTACCGGTCACCATGTCCTTCCGCGCAAGTCGCGATGACATTAGGGGTGCTCACAAACCGTACGCCTGCGCTTACCCCCACGTATCCAATATCACCAAGCGCCCCAGGCCAATTGACCCGAGCGGGTCCGCCACCCGGACACCTCACAGCCGGACCCTACGGATCGAGAGGTTTCACTGCCGTTCAGATAGCCGACAATTCAGACATGTCGCAGCTACCGGCGGAACGCCGATCGCCGGTACCCCCGAATGCGCGAAGCCGCCCCCGGGCGAGAGGTTCCGGGAGCGGCTCGGTGCGCCGGACATGCGGCGCGCTGTGGATCCGATGGTGTGCGGATCCGGGGTGCGCGGCCGGGCTGTGGTGGCCGCGCACGTGCGGGGCGTCAGGCCGAAGTGGTGACGCGGTACTGGTTGAGGCTGTCGATGCGCTCGATGGCCTCGGTGATGATGTGCTCCATCAGGTCCTGCACGGTCGGCAGGTCCTCGATGATGCCCGCGACCTGACCCGAGGCGAGGACACCGGCTTCGGTGTTGCCCTCGACCAGGCCGGCCTTCAGGTACATGGCGGTGTTCGCGCCCATGATGACCTGAGACCAGGTGAGGTCCTTGTGCTTGCGGGTGTTCAGGCCTTCCTTGGCCAAGGTCGTCCACTTCATGCCGGTCATCGACTTGAACTTGGCGGCATTGACCAGCGCGGCGTACAGGCCGCGGATATTGCCCGAGTGCTCGAGCTTCTCGACCAGCTCGGTCTTCAGCACCCGGTGCGGCATGCCGTCGACCTTGAGCGAGACCACGGTGTCCTGCAGTCCGCGCTTGAGGTACTCCTGCTTCACCGAGTCCGGCACGCTGGAGTCCTGGGTCAGCAGGAAGCGGGTGCCCATCGCGACACCGGCCGCGCCGTAGGACAGCGCGGCGGCCAGGCCGCGGCCGTCGAAGAAACCGCCACCGGCCACAACCGGGATGTCGACCGCGTCCAGGACGGACGGCAGCAGCAGCGTGGTCGCGACGGAACCGGTGTGGCCACCGCCCTCGCCGCCCTGCACGATCACCGCGTCCGCGCCCCAGGAGGCGACCTTCACCGCGTGCTTGGCCGCGCCGATGGACGGCATCACGACGACGCCGTTGTCCTTCAGCTTCGCGATCAGCTCCTTCTTGGGAGCCAGCGCGAAGGAGGCCACCTTCACGCCGTCCCGGATCATCATGTCGATGCGGTCCGGGGCGTCCGACAGGTCGGCGCGGATGTTCACGCCGAAGGGCTTGTCGGTCTTGGCCTTGGTCTTGGCGATGGCCACCTCGAGCTCGTCGAGGTCCATGGTCGCCGAGGCCAGGATGCCGAGGCCGCCCGCGTTGGCGGTGGCCGCGACCAGGCCGGGTCCGGCGACCCAGCCCATGCCGGTCTGGACGACCGGGTGCTCGATGCCGACCAGTTCGGTCAGCGGCGTCTTCAAACGCTGGGCGGTCATGCCGTCACTTCCTTCTCGCGGAACCCCTTGGGGTCCAGCACGGTCCGGATGATGGTGAGCTCTTCCTCGGTCGGCAGCCGGGTCTCGCCCGCGTCAGCCAGACCCGCGATCTCGAAGGAGGTGTTCTCCGCGACCTCGTCCGCGGTCACATCGGGGTGCAGCGACAGCGCGCGCAGGGTGTGGTCCGGGCCGTTGAAGTCGAACACGCCCAGGTTCGAGACCACCCGGTGCAGGTGGTGGAACCGGTAGGCCGGGTTCTCGGGGTCGATCTTGTCGTAACCGATGCCGGAGACGATGTCGACCTGATCCACGAACACCCGCTTGTTGTGCTTGGGCACGAAGTAGCTGGTGGCGTGGTTGATGGTGTTGCCCGGCGCGCCGCGCACACCGAACATCTGGCGGGTCGGCTGCTGCAGCGGGCCGAACGCCGACAGGTTCTGGTTGCCGAAGCGGTCGAGCTGGTTGGCGCCCATGACCACGTGGCGGCGGCCGGAGTTCACGACGTCGAAGACCTTCGAGAACGGGATCCAGCCCTCGATGGGAGCCTTGCCGCCGATCGGCGGGACCTCGGCGAAGAACAGCGCCTCACCGTCGGACAGCAGCAGGTCGGGCTCGAAGGTGAGCCGCGCCAGACGCGCGCCGATGGTGGTGACGGTGGACATCGGGGAGGCCATGATCTCGCCCGCGCCGCGGAAGATCTCGGCGGCGGCGACGACGCAGATCTCGGCCCGAGTGATCGTGGTGGTGTCGCTCATTACTTCTGCTCCTCGGCGAAAGCCTTGACGGCGGCCTGGTATTCGGCCTCGGACACGTCCAGGTAGCGAGCCTTGAACTCGGCCCACGACTCGGGCGTCTTGGCGGCCTCGACGTAGTGGCGCTGGAACTTCTCGTCGCGGCCGTAGCTGCCGGAGAAGGTGAAGTGCGCGCCGCCGGGAGCCTCGACGACCCCGTCGACCATCATGCGGTTGAGGATGAGGGCCTGCGTCGGAACGGCTTTCACCAGTTCCTCGGTCTCGACCAGGCGGTCCACCGACAGGTAGCGCTTCTCGGCCGAGAGCATGTACAGGTCGTCCATGTACGGGTCGACGCCGGTGTAGGCGGCGTTGCCGTGCTTGTCGCCCAGGTCCAGGTGCACGAAGGCGGCGTCCAGGTTCAGCGCGGGCATGGCGACCAGGGTCTCGTTCTTGCCGTCGGTCGGGTACGGCGACTGAACGGTCTTCAGCTCGCCCTCCCAGAAATCGACGACGGCGGAACCCAGGCCGGCGCGGATCGGCAGGAACGGCAGGCGGGCCGCGGCGGCCTGCAGACCGCACTTGACCATGCCCTCGTCCATCTCGCGCACGGTGATCGCACCCTCGGTGCGGGCCTTGGCGAACCACGGGTCGTAGAACGGCGCCGAGTCCAGGGACACGAAGCCGTAGTACGCCTTCTTCACCTTGCCCGCCGAGCACAGCAGACCCAGGTCCGGGCCGCCGTAGGTGACGACGGTCAGATCGGTGACGTCCGAACGCAGCAGGGCGCGCACGAAGGCCATCGGCTTGCGCCGGGAACCCCAGCCGCCGATGCCGATGGTCATGCCGCTGCGCAGCTCGCCGACGACCTCGTCGAGGTTCATTCGCTTGTCGCGCATGGCTTTACTTCCCCTTCTTCTGCGCGGCCAGGTCGTCGTCGAAGCGCGCCCGGATCTCGTCGGCCACACCCGCGAGGTTCAGCTCCATGGTGAAGCCCTGCTCGAAGCGGTACGAGCGGTGCACGTCCTGCACGTCGATGCCGTTGAGCGCCTTCTTGGCGGCGCGGATCACGCGGCCGTCCTTGTTGGCGATGTTCTTGGCGACCTCCATGGCGGCGGCGTCCAGTTCGGCGCGCGGCACCACCTTGAAGACCGAGCCGTAGTGGTGCAGCTGCTGCGCGGTCAGGGTGCCCGCGGTGTAGAACATGGTCCGCATCAGGTGCTGGGGGACCAGTCGGGCCAGGTGGGTGGCCGCACCGAGCGCGCCGCGGTCGACCTCGGGGAGGCCGAAGGTCGCGTCGTCGGAGGCGACGATGACGTCGGAGTTGCCGACCAGGCCGATGCCGCCGCCGAGGCAGAAGCCGTTCACGGCGGTGACGACCGGGACCTCGCAGTCGTAGATCGCGGCGAACGCGGCGAAGCAGCCGTGGTTCGCGCGGATCAGCGCGGTGTGGCCGGTGTCGGCGTTCATCTCCTTGATGTCCACGCCGGCGTTGAAGCCGCGACCCTCGGCGCGCAGCACCACGACCCGGGTCTCCGGGTTCTTACCGGCCTGGGTGACGGCGTCGGCCAGGGCGAACCAGCCGTCGGAAGGCAGAGCGTTGACCGGGGCGTAGTCGACAGTGACGACTTCGACGCCCTCGGTTTCGGTGTGACGGTTGATCCCCATCGCGAGTCCCATCGTTGGCAAAACAAGCAAGTGCTTGGTAGGTTAGCACGGTGGGAATCGAAGTAAACCTGTCCGGCTCGGTCGTCTTGGTCACCGGCGGCGTGCGCGGCGTCGGCGCCGGCATCAGCCGGGTGTTCCTGGACGCGGGCGCGACCGTGGTGGCCTGCGCGCGACGCCCCGGCGACACCCCCGTCGAGAGCAATGGCCGCACCATCGACTTCCTGCCGTGCGACGTGCGCGATGTGGATTCGGTGCGCGAGCTCATCGAGACGATCGTCGAGAAGTACGGGCGCCTGGACACCGTCGTGAACAACGCCGGCGGCGCGCCCTTCGCCCTGGCCGCCGACGCCAGCGCCAACTTCCACTCGAAGATCGTGCAGCTCAACCTGCTCGCGCCGCTGCTGGTTTCGCAGATCGCCAACGAGGTCATGCAGAAGCAGGACACCGGCGGCTCGATCGTGATGATCTCCAGCGTCTCCGGGCACCGGCCCTCCCCCGGCACCGCGGCCTACGGCGCCGCCAAAGCCGGTGTGGACAGCCTGGTTTCGTCACTCGCGGTGGAGTGGGCGCCCAAGGTCCGGATGAACTCCGTCATCTGCGGCCTGGTCAACACCGAGTCCTCGCACCTGCACTACGGCGACGAGGACGGCATCGCCTCGGTCAGCGCCACGGTGCCCATGGGGCGCATGGCCACCCCCGAGGACATCGGCCGCACCGCCGCCTTCCTGGCCTCGCCCCTCGCGTCCTACGTCACCGGCAGCGCGCTGCTCGTGCACGGCGGCGGCGAGAAGCCCGCCTTCCTGGAAGCCTCCACCGCGGACGTCCCCGCCGTCTCAGGCCACTAGACCGACCGAACACACGAAGAGGTAATCGATATGACGGACAAGAAGATCTGCGACGGCCGCGTCGTCATCGTGACCGGTGCGGGTCAGGGCATTGGCCGCGCGCACGCGCTGGCTTTCGCCGCCGCCGGCGCCAAGGTCGTGGTGAACGACCTGGGTGCCGAGCTCGACGGCACGCCCAAGCCGGACTCCGGTGCCGCGAAGGTGGTCGAGGAGATTCGTGCCGCGGGTGGCGAAGCCGTGGTGAACGGTGACGATGTCTCCGATTGGGAGGGTGCGCGTCGTCTGGTCGCCACCGCCATCGAGACCTTCGGCGGTCTGGACGTTCTGGTGAACAATGCCGGTATCGTGCGCGACCGTATGCTGGTCAACCTCGGCGAAGACGAGTGGGACGCGGTCATCAAGGTGCATCTCAAGGGCCACTTCGCCCCGATGCGTCACGCCGCCGAATACTGGCGCAACGAGTCCAAGGCGGGCCGTCAGCCCCAGGCGCGCGTCATCAACACCAGCTCGGGCGCGGGTCTGCTCGGTTCGGTCGGTCAGGGCAACTACTCCGCCGCCAAGGCCGGTATCGCAGGCCTGACCATTACCGCCGCTGCCGAAATGGGTCGCTACGGCATTACCGTGAACGCCATCGCCCCGGCCGCGCGCACCCGCATGACCGAAACAGTGTTCGCCGAGACCATGGCGGCTCCCGAGGACGGCGGCTTCGACGCCATGGCCCCGGAAAACGTCTCCCCCCTGGTGGTTTGGCTGGGTAGCGCCGAGTCCGCCGCCGTCACCGGCCGTATGTTCGAGGTAGAGGCCGGCAAGGTCACCGTCATGGACGGCCACCGTCACGGCGTCTCCGTCGATCGCGGTGCCCGCTGGAACCCGGCCGACCTGGGCCCGGTCGTGAACGACCTGCTGGCCAAGGCCGTCACCCCGGAGCCGGTCTACGGCGCGTAATACGCACCGCCCGAAGCGCTTCCACCGCCGGTACCCGTCTCGATGGGTACCGGCGGTTCGCGTTTCGGACTATTTCTTCTTTTTGCTGATGCCCGTGACCAGGGCGAAGATGGCGTCCAGCACCGGGGTCGGGGTCAGCGCGGTGGCGACCACCTGGACCTTTCCGGCCAGGCCGGGGATGTATCGGGCGCTCGGTCGCTGTGCGGTGAGCGCCTTTTCGACCTCCTCGACCACCGACTCGACGGGGGCCGCGATCTTGGGGACCTGCTGGGACATCCGGCGCAGACCCGCGAGGTGGGCGGCGTAGAGGGTGCGCTGGTCATCGGTGAGGTGGGCGGTGGTGGCGTCGACCATGTCGGTCGCGCCGAACCAGAGGTCGGTGGCGATCGGGCCGGGCTCGATCAGCGAGGTGCGGATTCCCCAGGGGCGCAGCTCCACTCGCAGGGCGTCGACCAGGCCCTCGAGCGCGAACTTGGACGCGTTGTACGCGCCGGTGCCGGGGGTGGAGATGCGGCCGGACAGCGAGGAGATGAAGACCACCCGGCCCCGGGTGGCACGCAGGCGCGGGAGGACAGCCTGGGTGACGGCGACCGCGCCGAAGACATTGACCTCGAACTGGTTTCGAAGTTCCTCCTGGGTGAGCAACTCCACGGGGCCGTCGACGACGACACCCGCGTTGTTGACCACGGCGGTGAGGTCGGCGGGCAGCACCGCGTCGAGGGCCGCGATCTGGTCGGGGTCGGTGACGTCCAGGACGACCGGGGTGATGGCGGGATTCGCGGCGGTCAGGGCCTCGCCGTCGGAGAGCTTGCGGACGCCCGCGTAGACCTGCCAGCCCCGCTGCGCCATCCGCAGGCAGATGGCTTTTCCGATACCGCGGGCCGCTCCGGTGACCAACACAGAATTCATGTGGTCAGCCTAATTCCGTCATGCCACCATGTGGCGATGGGGAATGTCCTGATCGTCGGAGACGTGCACGGGAACACCGAGCACGCGCTGAAGCTGGTGCGGGTCGCGGCACACCGTGACTGCGCGAAGCTGTTCGCGGTCGGCGACTTCGGGGCCTGGGAGCACACGCCCGCCGGGCGGCGGTACTTCGACGTGGTGAACAAGGCGGCCAAGAAGGCCGGGATCACCGTGTACTTCCTCGACGGCAATCACGACAAGACCTCGCTGCTGCATGAGCTCTACGATGAGCAGCGTGACGACGAGGGCTTCCTGATCTGCCGCAAGCACCTGCGGTACGCGCCCCGTGGACACCGGTGGACCTGGGAGGGCACAACTTTCGCCGCGTTCGGCGGAGCCCGCTCCACCGACAAGGGCCGCCGCCTGGCCTGGGAGGCCCGCAAGGCCGAGCAGATCGACAAGCGGCGGCGCTACGGCTCCTCGAAACGCCCGGATACCGCGGGCACGCTGTGGTTTCCGGAGGAGGAGATGACCGACGACGAGCTGGTCGAGTTGCTCGCGGCCGACAGCTCGCCGGTGGACGTGCTGCTCACCCACGACAAACCTCGCGCCTCGCAACCGAAGTGGAATCGCAAGGACAAGCCCGAGTGCTATCCCAACCAGGACCGCATCCAGACCGTGGTGCGCGCCCTGCGGCCGGACCTGCTCTTCCACGGCCACCTGCACGTCCGCTACACCGACACCATCGCCGCCGGTGACGGCGACTGGACCCGGGTCGAGGGCCTGGCCTGCGATCCGGACGCCTCGCAGTACCTCGAGTATTCGACCGACCACACCTGGTATGTCCTGCAACTCCCCTATGCCGGGGCGGATACGGCCGAACCCCGTTCGCTACCCGCCTGATTCGTCGTAGGAGGAGGTGCCCTCGTCCAGCAGGGGCTCCTCCCCCTTGAAGTGCGCGGGGGCGAACACGCGCAGCACGTGGTAGCCGGTGATGACGACCAGGGCGCCCAGCGCGATGCCGCTCAGGGTGAAGGTGTCGGTGAACTTCATGCTCACATTGCCGATGCCGATGATCAGGCCCGCCGCGGCCGGGACCAGGTTCAGCGGATTGCGCAGATCGACCCGGGCATTGGTCCAGATCTGCGCGCCGAGCAGGCCGATCATGCCGTAGAGGATGACGGTGATCCCGCCCAGCACGCCGCCGGGGATGGCCGCGACGATGGCCCCGAACTTCGGACACAGGCCGAACAGCAGGGCGAAGAACGCGGCGGCCCAGTAGGCGGCCGTGGAGTACACCCGGGTGGCCGCCATGACCCCGATGTTCTCGGAGTAGGTGGTGTTGGGCGGGCCGCCGACCGCGGTGGACAGCATGGACGCCGCGCCGTCCGCGGCGATGGCGGTGCCGAGCTTGTCGTCGAGGTCGCCCCCGGTCATCTCGCCGACCGCCTTCACGTGCCCGGCGTTCTCGGCGACCAGCGCGATCACCACGGGCAGGGCCACCAGGACGGCCGACCATTGGAAGGCGGGGGCATGGAAACTGGGCAGTCCGATCCAATCCGCCTGGGCCACACCGGAAAGGTCGAGCCGCCAGTGGTCGGTGACCTTGCCACTGCCGTCGGCGGAGTGGATCCGCCCGAACACCCGGTCCAGCAGCCAGGACAGCCCGTACCCGAACACCAGGCCCAGGAAGATGGCGATGCGCGCGAAGAAGCCGCGCAGCGCCACCACCGCCAGCCCGGTGAACAGCATGACCAGCAGCGCGGTCCACTGGTCCTGCGGCCAGTAGGTCGTGGCGGTGACCGGGGCCAGGTTGAAGCCGATCAGCATGACCACCGCGCCGGTCACCACCGGCGGCATGGCGGCGTGGATGACGCGCGCGCCGAAGCGCTGCACGGCCAGGCCGATCAAGAACAGCGCGGCCCCGACCACCAGGCAGGCCCCGGTAACCGTGGCGCTACTGCCGCCCTGTGCCCGGATCACCGCGGCCACGCCGACGAACGACAGTGAGCAGCCCAGATAGCTGGGCACCCGGCCGCGCGTGGCCAGCAGGAACAGGGCGGTCGCGACGCCGGACATCATGATGGCGAGGTTGGGATCAAGCCCCATCAGGACGGGCGCGACGAAGCTCGCGCCGAACATCGCCACCACATGCTGCGCGCCGAGGCCGAAGGTGCGCGGCCAGGACAGCCGCTCGTCGGGCCGCACCACGGCTCCCGGTGCGGGCGTGCGACCGTCGCCGTGCACCGTCCAGCGGACACCCACATCCATGAACAGCCCGCTTTCTCCCGAAGGTCCGAAATGCGTCCGCGGCCATCATAATCCGAGCAAACTCCCAGCTCACGACCCCACGCGGCCCGGCCTGACCCCGGGCACGGGGGCTTCAAGATCACCAATGCCCGGATTCACGGCCAGGGTCCGCGTTGGAGACAATGCCCCGCAACCTTCACCGTCGCCGGTCCACTCCGTAGCGCCGCCCGACGGCGAACGGCAGCGCGTACGGATTCGGAGGCTCCACCGAGCCGGATCCGGAAATATTCTGCGAGACACAGATACTCGACGGCTCTCCGTCCGCCGGTAGCCATCGGCGCAGGGCCGCCGCCACGGTCGGATCGGCGGTGAACTCGCGGCGCAGTACGGCGACCCGCTCCCGCGCCCGCGCATACGCCCGCTCGTGTGCCCGCGTAACCGACTGTGCCATACCGGAATCCGGTAGCACCAGGGTGGTGATCCGGCCGTCGAACGCCACCTCGACGCGCACGCCGTCCACCGCGGCGCGGGCGCGGACCCGCTCGACGGCGTCCTGGACCTGCCGCGCCAGGCGCGCCACCTCCTCGAACCGAGCATCCACCGAATTCGGCATGGGGAGAGCCTAGGAGCGATCGACGAGATGCCGTGTGGCATCGGAAACTTCGCGCACCGGGTCCTCAGGGCAGCACGCGAATCCGCTGCATCATGTCGTGATCGGCGTGGTCGAGATTGTGGCAGTGCCAGACATAGCCGCGCACCTCCGCGGCCTCCTCCATCCCGTCAGGCATGGCCATGTCCGCGTCCGGGTGCGGCGCCACCACCTCCACGCCCGGCGGCACCGTGATGGCGGCGTCCGGGTCGAACCCCAGCTCCGCGACCGACGGCCACCGCACCAGCACCCGGGTGATGGTGTCGGTCGGACACTCGACGGTGTCCTTCCAGCCGACTTCCCAAGGCGGCGGCCCTTGTTCGGCCCCCAGGGCGAAGGCGTCGGCCGACGGCGCCCAGCGGGTGCCGAACCGGGGCGGATAGTTGGCGGCGATGTAGGCGGAGGTCAGGATGGGTTGACGGCCGATCACCCGCAGCCGGGCCAGGTGCAGGTGGATGGGGTGATCGAAGGGCGTGGTGTTGACGATGTCCCACCGCTCGGTGGTCCCGGCCCGCGCCAGATCGATGTCCGAGCTCAGGAAGGCCAGGTTGTTCAGCGCCATCATGGTCGAGAAGACCACCGGCCGGGAATCGTCGTTGAGGCCCAACAGGGTCACGGTGCGCACCGAGTCCGGCCGGCGGATCGGTTCCAGCGGATCGGGCAGCCCCTGACCGCCGCGCAGGACAGGCGGAATGTCGGCGGCGGGCCCGTCGCCCGCGCCCGTGAAGCGCATGACCGA
This sequence comes from Nocardia sp. NPDC059764, assembly GCF_042732555.1. NCBI lineage: Bacteria > Bacillati > Actinomycetota > Actinomycetes > Mycobacteriales > Nocardiaceae > Nocardia > Nocardia sp. NPDC059764. Next base: position 4,268 of record NZ_JBHWHH010000126.1, on the reverse strand, counting down.
CCGCAGTTCGGGAGCCATGAACACGGTATTGCCGAAATCGTTGAGCGCGGTGTTGATCAGGTCCACCTGCTCCCCGTCGCGAATCCCGCGGAAGTCGACGAGCAGGTCCACCCGCTCCCCCGGGCTCACCCGCACCCGCGGCGCGGCCACCGGCACGTCGAGCAGTCCCAGGTCGCCGCCGATGACGAAGAACGGCTGGGCATTGGCGAACTCGAAGACGTAGGGCCGCGAATTGGATCCGTTGAGCAGCCGGAACCGGTAGACGGTGCGCCGGACCTCCAGCCGCGGCCACGCCACCCCGTTCACGCAGCACACGTCGCCGAGCTGCCCGGATTGGTTGTAGCCCTGCGGAATATAGGTGGCCACCATGGGTTGCAGGCTGCCGTCGGCATTGAACGTGCGATCCTGCACGATGAGCGGGATCTCGAATTCACCGCTCGGCAGGCCGAGCGGATTGTCCTCGCGGCCGGTGTCGAATTCGTCGCGCAGGTAATACATTCCGGCCAGCCCGGCCTGAATGTTCAATCTGGTGATCCCCATGGCGTGGTCGTGATACCAGAGGGTGGCCGCCTCCTGCCGATTGCCGTAGGTGAAGGTCGGCCCGCCGCCATTGCGCCAGCCGATCAGCGGATGTCCGTCGGCGTCGGGGGAATTCGCGCCGCCGTGCAGATGCACGGTGAAGCGTGGATCGGTGCGATCCGCCTCGGTGACGCCGTGCATGGTGGTGTCCACGTGCGCGGCAAGCACATGCTGGCCCAGTTGGTTACGAAACCTGATGCGCGCCACTCGATCCCGCACGGCCTCCAGGTTCGGGCCGAGCACCGGCCGTCCGAAGCCCCAGCTGCGGGTTTCCGGGAGGTCGCGATGGTAGCGGTGCGTCCCCGATATCGCATCCAATTCTCCCGCCACCAGCCGTGTTTCGGGAATCGGCAGCTCGTCGACGAAGGGCTGCAACGGCGGCGAGTGGTAGTTGAACGGCGTCATCGGGGGCGCCGGAATGGCCGGCAGCGGCACCGGCGGTGGCGGCAGGGGCGACGGTTCGGCCGCGGCCGAGGCCAGGTAGCCCATGCCCGCGATTCCGAAGGCCCCCAAGAGGAACCCCCGTCGCGGCAGGTTCTCGTTCATCCAGCTCAACCTCTGGACAATGCCCGACTGTCAACGGGTCCGCCTTCGACGATAACCGACGGGCCGGGCACGCAAAGCCGAAAGCCGCACACCGTAATCCGGTGTGCGGCTTTCGAAACGGCCGGGCGGGACTAGACCAGTCGCTCGATGATGGTGACGTTGGCGGTGCCGCCGCCCTCACAGATGGTGAGCAGACCGTAGCGGCCGTTCACCCGCTCCAGCTCGTTGAGCAGGGTGGAGAACAGCTTGGCGCCGGTGGCGCCCAGCGGGTGGCCCAGCGCGATGGCGCCACCGTTGACGTTCACCTTGTCCGGGTCGGCGCCGGTCTCCTTGATCCAGGCCAGGACGACCGAGGCGAAGGCCTCGTTGATCTCGATGACGTCCATGTCGTGGATGGTGAGGCCGGTCTTCTCCAGCGCCCACTGGGTGGCCGGGATCGGCGCGGTGAGCATCATGATCGGGTCCGCGCCGCGGGCGCTCACGTGGTGGATGCGGGCGCGCGGGGTCAGGCCGTACTCCTGCACCGCCCACTCCGAGGCGAGCAGGGTGGCGGCGGAACCGTCGGAGATCTGGCTGGCCAGCGCCGCGGTGATGCGGCTGCCCTCGGCGAGCGGCTGCAGGCCGGCCATCTTCTCCAGGGTGGTCTCACGCGGGCACTGGTCGATCGCGAACTCGCCGACCGGCACGATCTCGCGCTCGAACTTGCCGTCCACGATGGCCTTGCGGGCCCGGTCGTGGGAGCGCAGCGCCCACTCCTCCATGTCCGCGCGGGAGATGTCCCACTTCTCGGCGATCATGGTGGCCGAATTGAACTGCGACACTTCACCGGTGCCGTAACGGTGGTCCCAGCCCTCCGCGCCGACGAACGGCGAGTCGAAGCCGTACTGCTGACCGGCCAGCATGGCGGCCGAGATCGGGATGGCGCTCATGTTCTGCACGCCGCCCGCCACGATCACCTCGGCGGTGCCGGACATGATGGCCTGCGCGCCGAAGGTGATGGCCTGCTGCGAGGAACCGCACTGGCGGTCCACGGTCACGCCGGGCACCGACTCCGGGAATCCGGCGGCCAGCCACGAGGAGCGGGCGATGTTTCCGGCCTGCGGACCGATGGTGTCGCAGCAGCCGAACACCACGTCATCCACGGCGGCCGGGTCGATACCGGTGCGCTCGACGACGCCCTTGATGGCGGCCGCGCCGAGGTCGGCCGGATGCACGGCGGCCAGCGAGCCGCCCCGCTTGCCCACCGCGGTGCGCACGGCGTCGATCACATACGCCTCACGCATCGGCGAATACTGGCGGCGGGGTGCTGACATGAGAACTCCTACTGCTAGGCGCGCTGGTCGGGGCTGGTGAGCCCGTCGAGCACGATGGTCAGGTACTGCTTGGCGAGGTTGTCCACGGTGATCCGGCCGCCGGGCTGGTACCAGCGCACCGACACCCAGACGGTGTCGCGCAGGAACCGGTAGGCCAGTTCGATGTCCATCTCCGGGCGGAAGCTGCCGTCGTCGACGCCCTTGGCCAGCACCTGGTGCCAGAGCTCGCGGAACTCCTTGTTGTATTCGGCGATGTAGTCGAATCGCGGAGTGCCACTGAGGCGTTTGGCCTCGGCCTGATAGATGGCGACGGCGGCGTGGAACCGGTCGAAGGATTCGTAGGACGCGGTGACCAGTGCCTCGAGGGTGTCGCGCGCGGGCACGCCGGCCGACACGATCTCGCGGTAGCGTCCGAAGAGGTCGTCGAGGAACCCGCGCAGGATTTCGTCCACCATGGCTTCTTTGGAATCGAAGTGGTGGTACAGACTCCCGGATAGAATCCCCGCCGCGTCGGCAATGTCGCGCACCGTGGTGGCACGCAGGCCACGCTCCGCGAATAGGTTCGCGGCGAGGCCGAGCAGCTCGGTGCGACGTGCCGATTTGGAGGGGTCTGGTTGGGTCACCCCGTCAATATACAACCAAGCATTTGCTTGGTCCAGGCGGTGTCTTATTGCGCCGCCTCCGGCGTCGCGGGACCACGGCCCTGTTACCTCGGTCTTCCCTCCTCCGCTCCTCCAAGGCGCAGGTCTATGGAGCCGTTCGCTCCCCCGCTCCAAGGCGGAGGTCTATCAAGCCGCAGTCCAGACCGAGGCGGGCCGTGGCCTGTGAGTGCCGCATCACCTGCTGGTTGGCGATCAACGCATCGAGAAACGTAGGGGTGAGGACACCGACAGGTCGGCCAGCAGGCGGTCGCAGATGACAATGGGCGAGATCCCCGCCCGGGCCATCCGCGCCACCAGAGCCAATCGGCGCTCGGGGCTGTCCCATTCGACGGTCAGCGGATCGCGGCCCGGGCCGGCGTCCACGGTGGCCATGACCCGCGGCGGCGCGCCTCCCCGCGCGGGTTCCTCGATGAGTTTCAGCACCATGCCGCGCTGCCACGCGCGATAGGTCTCCATATCCGCGCCGACCACCAATTTGTCGGTGGCGGCGCACAATCCCTGCGCGATCCCGTCGGCGAAGGCCACGTGGTCGTAGCGCAGGCGGCGGCAGGTCCGGACCACCTCGAGCAGGTCGGCCCGCACCTCGCACAGCAGGGCCGTTCGTTTTCGGCGACGTTGCTCGGCTTCGGTGTCCGGATGCCCGGCGGCCCGGGACAGACCGAGACGGCGGGCGCGATCGCGGTCGCGAATCATGTCCTGCCGCAACGCGGCCCGCGGGTCGCGTGTCACGTCGGATTCGTCCACGGCGTGTTGTTCGAGGATCTGCGCCGCGCGCATGGCGGTGGCGCACTCCGAGTCGTGGTCGAGTAATTCCGCACCCAAAGTCAGTGCGGCCAGAACGACATTGTCGAGCCTGCGGCGCGCCAGTACGACCTCGCGCACCAGCTCGAGTTCCATTTCCTCGCGGGCTCGTTCTGGAGGTGCTTGTTGTCGGCGATCCGGACCCATGGGTCGTGCCCTTCGACTAGCGGTACCGGCCTAAACCAGGATTGCACAACGACAGGGTCGGCGCGCCAGCGATTTCTTCTTGCCCTCCGCTTCGCTCCGGGCGGCGTTCGCGGCCCCGAGGTCTCGATTCTTCCCTCCTCCGCTCCTCCAAGGCGCAGGTCTATGGAGCCGTTCGCTCCCCCGCTCCAAGGCGGAGGTCTATCAAGCCGCAGTCCAGAAT